>JAITAJ010000225.1 GCA_031284185.1 Accumulibacter sp.
AAAGGAAAAATGAAATGACACTGATTTCAATCCCCTGTGAAATGAAAATGGAACAGGACCTTGTAGCTTGGGCAAGCAAAGCGCAGTCCAACGGTCGTAAAATTTGCGGCGCGAAGCGCCGGATGCCTTGAATCCCCGGACAGCGCTTCGCTGGTCCAGGCTACGCGGTTTTTGGACGAACATCGAAGATTCAATGGCGGATTCACGTTTCATCGCTAATCGATTGAGGGTACAAAGATGAGTCAAGGAAACATAGTTCAGTGCATTGGCGCCGTGGTGGATATCCAGTTCCCGCGCGAGGCCATGCCCCGCGTCTACGACGCGCTGCTGCTCGACAAGTCCGAGGAACACGGCGGCTGCGAGGCGGACCTGATGTTTGAAGTGCAGCAGCAGCTTGGCGACGACATCGTGCGGACGATTGCGATGGGATCCTCCGACGGTCTGCGCCGCGGCATGAAGGTGAACAGCACGGGCGGACAGATTTCGGTGCCGGTGGGCGACGCGACGGTCGGGCGGATCATGAACGTGCTCGGGCGGCCGATCGACGAGGCCGGGCCGATCGCCACCGAGGAACGCCGCTCGATCCACCAGAGCGCGCCCAGGTTCGACGAGCTTTCGCCCTCGGTCGAACTCCTGGAAACCGGCATCAAGGTCATCGACCTCATCTGCCCGTTCGCCAAGGGCGGCAAGGTCGGACTCTTCGGCGGCGCCGGCGTGGGCAAGACCGTGAACATGATGGAACTCATCAACAACATCGCCAAGCAGCACAGCGGCCTGTCCGTCTTCGCCGGCGTGGGCGAGCGCACCCGCGAGGGGAACGATTTCTACCA
Source organism: Accumulibacter sp. (assembly GCA_031284185.1). Classification (GTDB taxonomy): domain Bacteria; phylum Pseudomonadota; class Gammaproteobacteria; order Burkholderiales; family Rhodocyclaceae; genus Propionivibrio. The sequence continues at coordinate 831 of JAITAJ010000225.1, forward strand.
CGAAATGAAGGAATCGAACGTGCTCGACAAGGTGGCGATGGTCTTCGGCCAGATGAACGAGCCGCCGGGTAACCGTCTGCGCGTGGCGCTCACCGGCCTCACGATGGCCGAGCGCTTCCGCGACGAAGGCCGCGACATCCTCTTCTTCGTCGACAACATCTACCGCTACACCCTGGCCGGCACCGAAGTCTCCGCTCTCTTGGGCCGCATGCCCTCCGCCGTGGGCTACCAACCGACGCTGGCCGAGGAAATGGGGCGTTTGCAGGAGCGCATCACCTCCACCAAGGTCGGTTCGATCACCTCGATCCAGGCCATATACGTCCCGGCGGACGACCTGACCGACCCCTCGCCCGCCACCACCTTCCTGCACCTGGATTCCACCGTGGTGCTCACGCGCGAGATCGCCTCGCTCGGCATCTACCCCGCCGTCGACCCGCTCGACTCGACCAGCCGCCAGCTCGACCCGCACATCATCGGCGAGGAGCATTACAAGGTGGCGCGGGCGGTGCAGCAGACCCTGCAAAAATACAAGGAATTGCGCGACATCATCGCCATTCTCGGCATGGACGAGCTTTCGCCCGACGACAAGCTGGCCGTCTATCGCGCGCGCAAGATTCAGCGTTTCCTGTCGCAGCCTTTCCACGTGGCCGAGGTATTCACCAATTCGCCGGGCAAGTACGTGCCGCTCAAGGAGACGATCAGGGGCTTCAGGATGATCGTCGAGGGCGAGTGCGACAGCATTCCCGAGGCGGCTTTCTACATGGTCGGCACCATCGAGGAAGCGCTCGAAAAGGCCAAGACCCTCTGATCGAAGGGAAAGACATGGCACTCAGAATCCAAGTCGATGTGGTCAGCGCCGAGGAACAGATTTTTTCCGGCGAGGCCGAATTCGCCGTTTTTCCCGGTGAGGCGGGGGCATTGGGTGTGCTCCCGCGCCACACGCCCCTGCTGACCCGGGTCTGTCCGGGCACCGTGCGCCTGAAGATTCCCGGGCGCGACGAGTTCGAGCGCTTCTATGTCTCCGGCGGGATTCTGGAAGTCCAGCCGACGCTGATCACCCTGCTTGCCGACACCGCGATCCGCGCCAAGGATCTCGACGAAGCCGAGGCGGTCAAGGCCAGGCAGCAGGCCGAGGAAGCCTTGCGCGGCCGCTCGACGGATGCCTGTTACGCCAGCGCGGAGGCCGAACTGGCTCATTCCATCACGCAGATACAGATACATAAACATAATACGCTCAAGAAAAACCGGAAAGCGCGTCACTGACGCGGGTTTCGCCGTGGCCGGTTTCGATCGGGGAGGAAACGAAAGAATAAATGGCTTCCATTAGTATCGAAAACATAAAAAAAGCGTTCGGCGGCAATCGGGTTCTGGAGGATCTGTCCCTGCACATTCCCGATGGGGCGTTCTATACCCTTCTCGGCCCCAGCGGTTGCGGAAAAACGACTCTGCTGCGCTGCATCGCCGGTTTCCACGAAGCGGATGCCGGGCGCCTTCTGTTCGACGAGGACGACATGACGCGCGTCCCGACCCATCGCCGGGACATCGGCATGGTGTTTCAGGACTACGCCCTGTTCCCGGACAAGACCGTATTCGATAACGTGGCCTACGGTCTGCGCGCGCGCGGCGTCGGCAAGGCCGAGCTCCGGCAGCGCGCCGACCGGGCGATCGAGAGCGTCGGCCTTGCCAGTCTGGCGGAGCGTTATCCGGCGCAGATGAGCGGCGGGCAGCGCCAGCGCGTGGCGCTCGCCAGAGCCTTGGTGATCCGTCCGCGCGTGCTGCTGATGGATGAACCGCTGTCCAACCTGGACGCCAAGATGCGCACGCAGATGCGCGACGTGATCCTCGATCTCGTGCAGGAGGCCCACATCACGACGGTCTTCGTCACGCACGATCAGGAAGAGGCGCTGGCCATGTCCGACAGGATCGCCATCATGGATCGCGGCCGGATCGCCCAGATCGGGACGCCGGAGGAACTCTACGGGATGCCGGTCGATGCCTACGTGGCCGACTTCATCGGCTCGGCCAACACGATTCCGGTCTCCATCGAATCCGCCGATCCGCTGTCCGCCGGGAATGTGCGTTACCTCCTGGGCGGGCGTTCGCTCGATGGCGTCCGCGCCTGCGACCGGCTCGACGGCACGGGAATTCTGATCGCGCGCCCGGAGGAACTGTCGCTGGCGCCCGTCGATCCCATCGTCCCCAACGCGGTTCCGGCTTCCGTATTGCGCCGGCAATACCTGGGGTTCAAGACGAGCTACCGCGTGAAGCTGCGGGAAGGCCCCGAAATACGTGTCGATCTCTCCGCGATCAGCCGGGCGGTCGACTTTCATCCCGGAGATTCGGTCCAGGTTCTTTTTCCGGCGCAAAGCCGGGTCATCCGCGCGTAGGTGGGCAAGGTGAGCTTCATCAAGCCCAAATGGTGGCCCTGGGGCGTCCTGACGGTGATCTCGCTGATCATCCTCGCGTTTTTCGTGCTCTACCCGCTCGGGGTGCTGTTCAACAACAGCGTGCGCGATGAATCCGGGGCCTTATCGCTCGCCGGGTTCAGTCAACTCTTCGATGACGGCGTGTTCCTGAAAGCGCTCGGCAACACCCTGACGCTGGGCGTCACCGTCACCACGCTGTCGGTGGCGATCGGCGTTCCGCTGGCCTACATGGTGGCGCGTTATGAATTCCCGATGAAGAACCTGGTCGCCGTCCTGCCGGTGGTGACGATCGTGATTCCCGAAGTGATCGTCGGTCAGTCCTGGCTGCTGATTCTCGGCAACAACGGCCTTTTGACCAACTTCATGGAGCGGATCGGCATCGAGCTGCCCTCGTTCTACGGCTGGAACGGCCTGATCTTTTCGATGACCCTGGTCTACTACACCTACATCTATCTGGGCGTGCTCGCCGCGCTGCGCGGTTTCGACGGACAACTGGAAGAAGCGGGGCTGAGCCTGGGCACCCCGCCGCTGACGACCCGGCTGCGCGTGCTGTTCCCCCTGATGCTGCCGGCGGTCGCGGTCAATGCCCTGGTGGTCTTCTCCCTGGTGGTGGGCAATTTCGTCCTGGCGACCTTGCTCGGCAGCCGGGTTCCCCTGCTGTCGGTCATGACCTACAACGAGTTCATCAATGAAATGGGCGGCTCCCCGCTGTTGCAGAGCGCCATGTCGGTGGTTTCGATCCTCATCGTGGGCATCGTCCTGTTTCTGCAGAAAAGAGTGGTCGAACGCAAGCTCTACACCATGACGCCGGGGCGCGCGCCGCAAGCGGCGCCCGTGCGTTCGGGGGCGGCCATGATCTTCACCGGCTGCGTCGGCTTCATCATCTTTCTTTCGATACTGCCGCTGATCATCGTCTTCGTCGCGGCATTCACGGAAACCAGCGGCCCGGTCATGCGCTGGGGCGTGTGGTCCTTCGCCAGCATTCTCCGCATCGTCCGAAGCGCGCCCGAACCCGTGTTCAATTCACTCACCTTCGCGTCGATGGCCACCGTGGCGGGCGTCGTGTTCGCCGTGCTGGCGAGTTATCTGATCATCAAGAAGCGCAACGCGCTCACCCAGTCGCTCGACTACATCGTGGTCATGCCGCTGACCATTTCGGGCACCGTCATGGGCATCGCCCTGGTCCAGACCTTCAATACCGGATGGCTCGTGCTGGCGGGTTCCAGCGCCATCATGGTGCTGTGCTACGCGGTGCGGCGTCTGCCCTTCGCCGTGCGCAACGCCTCGTCGACGCTGTTCAACATCCCGGACTCGATCGAAGAAGCCTCCATCAGTCTCGGCGTCTCGCCCCTGATGTCGTTCTTCAAGGTCGTGCTGCCGGTGATGAAGGCGTCCATCGTCTCGGCGGCAATCCTGATGTGGGTCACGACGATCGCCGAACTGGCGGCGACGATCGTCGTTTACACCGGCGGACTGGAAACCATGCCGATCGCGATTTTCCGCCAGATCGACGGCGGGCGGCTCGGTCTGGCGTCGGCCTACGGCGCGGTCATGATCACCATGATCCTGGTTCCGATCATCGTTTCGATCAAGCTGTTCCGCATCAACCTTTTTTCCAACCGATGATTCTTCACACACGATAGCGAGGCTCCCATGAAACTGAAACTCCTGCCGCTCGTCGCGGCGACTCTGCTTTTTTCCGTGACGGCACGCCTGACGCACGCGCAGACCGTGGTGCTCTACTCCTCGAACAATACCGAGACCATCGAGGCCGCATTGAACGTGGCCAAGAAGAAAGTGCCCTCACTCAATGTTCAGCAGGTGACGGGCGGAACCGGCGCATTGATGAAACGCATCCAGGCCGAATCGAAGAATCCGCGCGGGGACATCCTGTGGAGCGGCGGCTTCGGTACGCTCGGCGCCTACAAGGAATACATGGAACCCTACCGATCGCCCGATCTGGCCGCGATTCCCGAGGAATTCCGCGGCCCGGGCGATCTCTGGGTCGGAACCAACGTCCACCTCATGGTGGTGATGGTCAACGAGAAACAACTGAAGGGCCTGCCCATGCCGACGACGTGGTCCGACTTCATGAAGCCGGAATGGAAGGGCAGATTCGCCATCACCGATCCTTCCAAGAGCGCCACCGCGTACATGCTGGTCTATGGTCTCCTGAAGCAGTTCGGACGCGACGGGCTGGAGAAGATCGCCGCCAACGCCGTCGTGACCTCCTCTTCGGGCACGACCTACAAGGGCACGGCCATGGGCGAATACGCGGCGGGACTGACCATCGAGTACGCGGCGCAGGAATACGTCGCCGGCGGCCAGAAGGAAATCAAACTGGTCTATCCGAGCGAGGGCAGCTATCTGGCGCCGGAAGGCATGTTCATCGTGAAGGGAGCGAAAAACGCGGAGGCGGCCCGGGCCTTCTACAACGTCCTTCTGAGCAAGGAAATGCAGCAGGAGCTGCTGGTCAGCGCCTTCCGCCGTCCGACCCGCACGGATGTCCAGGTCTCGAAGCTGACTTCGCTGCCCGACATCAAATCCGTCAAGATATTCCCGCTCGATCAGGCCGCCGCTTCGGAAGAGTATGAGCAACTGGTCAGCCTCTGGAATCTCGCCGTCAGCAAGGCCAGGTAGCCTCTCGATGTCTCTTGCCGCTCCCGGAACGGTCGTCGCGCCCAGTGGCCGGCGACCGTCCGGCGTCCGGGGGGATCCCGTTTGTCGCATCGGTACGGTGATTCCGGGCGCCGTACCACGAGGCGCGTAAAATCGTAGCAGACACCGTCAGGCGCGGAGCCTCACGGAGAGAACCCTTCGCATCTTCCACGAACCACGGCATGAGACCGGCTGAACATCTCGCGCACATCGACGGCCCGGCGGGAATCATCGAGACCCGGGTCGAATCGCCCGCCGAACCCCGCGGCCTGGCGCTCGTCTGCCATCCTCATCCGCTGTTCGGCGGCAACAATGAAAACAAGGTCGCGCATACGCTGGCCCGTACCTTCATCCGGCTGGGTTACGCGGCCATCCGGCCGAATTTCCGGGGCGTCGGCGCCAGCGGCGGTCGGCATGACGACGGCTGCGGCGAAAGCGAAGACATGCTGATCGTTCTCGACGAGGCCCGGCGAATTTTCGGGGAGCTTCCGGTCGCGCTGGCCGGATATTCGTTCGGCGCCTACGTGCAGACGCGAGTCGCCGAGTCCCTGGCGGAATCCGGCCAGCCGGCGCAACGGCTGGCGCTGGTCGGCACCGCGGTCGGCCACGTCGAGGGCGCCCGGCGATACGCCGCGCGCCCGGTCGCCGGAGACGCCCTGGTCATTCACGGTTCGGCGGACACGACGGTGCCGCTGAACAATGTCCTGGCCTGGGCCGAACCGCTCGAACTGCCGATCGTCGTCGTGCCGGGCGCGGATCATTTCTTCGATCGGCGGCTGCACATCATCCGCGACATCATTCTGCGCGCATGGAAATGACCGCCGCTCACGACGCGCCGAGCGTTTCAGGACGGCGCAAGTCCTGCGCCATGATCCCGCGCCGGCCCCGGGTTGACGGCGTCCGGCGCGGGAGTCGCCATGAAACCGACGCCGGTTTGAAACTCCGTCCGCGAGAGAGGCGCGAAGGTCGCGGGCGCTTTCTTGCGGCCGGACGATTGTAGCCATCGGTGAGGGGAGAGAACCCCTTCCCGATGGAATTGGATCGGCAGCCCTGGAGGGCTGCCGCTGATTTCTTGCCCTGGAGGATTCGTCGATGGGAAACAGGCACCTGGAAGGCAGAACCGCATGGATCACCGGATCCAGCCGCGGCATAGGACGGGCGATCGCGGCGCATCTGGCCAGCCGCGGCGCGCGGGTCGTATTGCATGGCTCATCGGTGACGGCGCCGCGGATCGCCGGCGTACCGGCCCTGCCGGACACCGTGCGGGAAATTCGGAGCGCGCATGGCGTCGACGCCATTGACGTTTATGGCGATCTGTCGCAGGCGTCCACCGTGAAGGCGGTCGTTGCGCAGATTCACGAACGCTTCGGCGATATCGACATCCTGGTCAACAATGCCGGCGGCGACATCGGCACCCAGGGCGTGACGGGCGTCAACGCCGGGAAACCCGAACACAACGATGCGGTTTTCATCGGCGAGGACGACTTGCGCGCGATCCTGGACCGCAACCTGATGACCTGCATCTTTGCCTGCCGCGAAGTGGTTCCCGAGATGATCCAGCGCAAACGCGGCTGGGTCGTCAACCTCGGAAGCGTCGATGGAACGGCCGGGATTCCCGAAAGAGCCATTTACTCGACGACCAAGGCGGCGATCCACGAATACACGCGCTGTCTCGCGGCCATGCTGCGTCCTTACGGAGTTCATGCCAACGTCGTCGCTCCGGGCGGCACGATGAGCGAGCGCTTCACGGTCAGCCGACCGATCGACCCGTCCAGGGTGGTGCCGGTGGGCGGATCGCTGGAACGTTACGGCCACATGGAAGAAATCGCCCAGGTGGTGGAATTCCTGGTGTCCGATGCGTCGTCGTACATCACCGGCCAGGTGCTTCGCGTCGACGGCGGCAATCAATTATGGCCGGCGTGAGATCGACGCGGGGTGTCCGCGAACCCGCGTGAAAGCTCGGGGAGGCGCCGCTTGCGGCGCCTCCTCACACCGCCATCGCATCAAAAAGAAGCGGCCAGACGCCAAGCCCCAAAAGCGCGAACAACACCCAGACATGGAGCGGCGGGTCACGGGGCCACTTTTCTCTCAGACTCCCCAAGAGCCACTTCAAACCCAGAACCTTGCCCCAAAAAATCAGCGCATTCAAGGCCAGTCCACCCAGGGCGGAAATCTCCGAGACCGGGCGGTGCGTGAAAGAATACGGAAAGAACAGACAAACCCAGAAACCGACGACCGCCAGCATCCAGAGTTCGGCAGCCAACGCGCCGGGGAAGGCGTCGCCGTCGCGCAGGAAATTTTCCCCGAAGGCAAGAAACCTCCGCGCGGGCAGGGCCTTGCGCAAGGCGAGCAACGATACCACGGCCAGAATGCAGACGGCGGCTTTCTCCGTCCCTTCCGCCACACCGATGATGGGCATGGACACATAGGCATCCAGCGCGTATGGATCGCCCGGAACGCCTCGCTGCCGCGCATGGCGCGCAATCACGGCCAGAGAAACGCCGAGGAAGAGCGGCGCGATCCCCTGTCGGCGCGCCCATTTCCATCCGCCCCGAAACCCGGGCGCAACCGCCAGGGCGCCGATGACGATCAGCGCGCCGCCGGAAACGGGAAACAGTGAGGGAAACGTGCCGCAAGGCATGAGCAGAAATGAAGACAGGGAAATCAGACAGGACACGAACGAGAGGAAGCGCCCACCGTTTTCCCCGGCCCAATGCCGTATAGTAAACTCGCTCCCGGAAAGGCCGTCGCGCAGGCATTTTTTCCGGGCGCCGGAAGCCGCGATCAGCAGGCAAAGGGCCAGATAAGCCAGACCGGAAAGGAAACTGAGAGGCTGAAAAGACACCAACGCGCGTTACCCCGAAAAGACGATGAACCCCGGAGAAGCCATTAAACCACGGAGCACGCGAAGAAGGGGAGAATCGATCTCTTTCAGGAAATGATTCCGTGGATGATTCGAGATGAATGTCGTTCTGGCGCTTTGCGCCCTTTTGCAGAAAAGAAGATGGACATGCGCGTTCCTGCTGGGCGCTCTGGCGCTGCCCGCCTTGTTTCTGCGCCCGATCGACGCCCTGACGATCCGCCTGGCGCCATCCGCCGCCACGAATGAACCGTCCGGGCGCGATACGCTGCTGTTCATGGCGAGCGCTCCGCTGGGGCAGGAATTCCTGACGGAGTACATCCACTCCGTGCAGCTCACCCCGGTACAGGATGTCTACCGCATCGTCGATGGGCGAATCTGGGCCTGGCAGGAACGGGTACAGTCGCACAACGCGGGCCTGCCCTTCGCCCGGCCGCCTTTCGGGCGTTTTCGCGCGGCTCCTCCCTGGATGATTTTCGAGGGTGGGCGGCAATCCTGGGAAAGTATCGTCCTGCGTGTGGGCAACGCCGAATTGGGGCGGAACATCTTTTCCTACGGCGCCAAGGCGCCGCGCGTCGCGTTGTACGAGCGCTTTCCCGGCAAACGTCTGCAACTTCGCGTCGAACGGCGCCCGTTGATGACGCTTTTATTCCAATCCCACGGCATTCACGGCAATGTTTCAATCCACGCCCGTGACCGGGCGACGACGACGTTTGGAAGGGCTTACGCCTCTCCCGAACCGGAGTCTGTTTTCGATGAGACGATTCCCGGCGCCTCGCCGCGAGACGCCTGTCGCCGTGGCGATCCGGTCTGCGATGACACACGCGGTCATTTCCGTCCTCACCTGGAATCGGAAGCGCGGGCGAATCGATTGCTGGATCGCCGATGAAAAACGCCACGCGCAAACTCCCCGTCCTGCTGTTCCTGCTGTTTTCTGCAACGCTCGCCCATGCCGCCTCCTGCCTGGTCGTCAGCGTTTCCGACGGCGACACGCTGAGCGTCGTTTGCGGCAATCGCCAGCGGCGCGTCAAGGTCCGTCTCGCCGGAATCGACGCGCCGGAACTGCGCCAGCGATACGGTCACGCCGCAAAAAAATCGCTCGCGGCACTTTGCCATCGGAAAACCGCGGAAATCCTCGTTCAAGACATCGACGCCTATGGCCGCGCCGTCGGGCAAGTCTTCTGCGCCGGAATCGACGCCGGCGCCGCGCAGGTCAAATCCGGTCTGGCGTGGAGCTATCGCCGTTACCTGAAAACCCCCTATCTGCTCGATCTCGAAAACGAAGCGCGGCGTCAACGGCGCGGCCTCTGGGCGGCGGCGAACCCTCTGCCGCCGTGGACGTGGAGACGGCTGAAGGCGCGGCGGGGTTACCGATGACAAGCCGTCGCCGAGCGGCGATTCACAGACCGGCAATGAAAAACGCCCGCCGGATTTCCAGCCGGTGTTCATGCGTCATTCCAGATGAATTACCCTGCCGGTAGCCGCCCGTCCTCGAAGCCGCGTGACGCGCGAGCAAGATCGGACCATCGGGATGCCGCGCGATCCGGCATATTTTGATTTGACCATTTTTGCGATCTGAAGCAGGATTCCAATCCTCTTGCCAATGATTTTCCTGTCACCTTCATGATGGAGTCTCCATATCCGAAAAAGGCGCAATGTCTTTGCCTGGATATCGAGACCGCGCGAGGGGACAGCGCCGTTTTGCACGAAGTGGGCGCTTACCGGCCTGATTTGGACGAGCGCTTGAGAGTGTCCGGCAAGGTAAAGAACCTCGCGCCCCGATTGGACGCGCTGACCGATGGCGCGGCTTTTGTGCTCGGTCACAACATCGCCGCCTTCGATCAGCCCGTGCTGAAAAAGCTGTACCCGGATCTGGCCCTGCATCGTTTGCCGTTGATCGACACGCTGGAACTCTCGCCACTTGCCTTTCCGAAGAATCCCTATCACCGGCTGGTGAAGGATTACAAACTCTGCACGACCACGCGCAACGATCCCGTGCGCGACGCCGAGCTTGCCTACACGCTGTTTCTCGATCAACGGCGGGCGTTGCTGGAACGGGTCGCCGCATACCCGGACGAGACGCTGTGTCTCCACTATCTTTTCGCGTCCGAAAACGGCAAGGGCGTCTCGGATTTTTTCGCCGCCTTGCGCCGGAGTCCGCCTCCCACGCTGCCAGAGACCGTCGCGGCCTGGCGACGCGCAACCCACGGCAAGGTCTGCGCGACGGCGGAGCGCCGTTTGCTGCAAGAATGGCTGCCTGATCCCGAATGGCAGAAGCCGCTCGCCTACGCGCTTTCCTGGCTTCAGGTCGCGGGCGGCAATTCCGTTCTGCCGCCCTGGGTGGCGCACGCCTTCCCGCGCACGCGCGACGTCATCCACACGCTGCGCGACACGCCGTGCGACGACCCGGCCTGCGGCTGGTGCCGCGAGCATCATGATCTCGACGCGCTGCTCATGCACTACTTTGGTCTCCCTGGCTTCCGGGAAAAACCGGCCACGGCGGATGGACGCAGCCTGCAACGGGCCATCGTGGAAAACGGCATGGCGAGCAAACCGACGCTGGCCGTTCTGCCGACCGGCGGCGGGAAATCCCTGTGCTACCAGTTGCCCGCCCTGGCGCGTTACTACCGTACCGGCGCGCTGACGGTGGTGGTATCGCCCCTGCAATCCCTGATGAAGGATCAGGTCGACAATCTGCAACAGATCACGTGCGCCGGTTATCTGAACAGCCTGCTCACGCCCATGGAGCGCCGCGCCGTGCTGGAAAAACTGCGCCTTGGCGACCTGGGATTGATTTTCGTCGCGCCCGAGCAATTCCGCGGCAGCGCTTTTACGAATGCCTTGGCGCAGCGCGAGATTGCCGCCTGGGTATTCGACGAGGCGCATTGTCTTTCCAAGTGGGGGCACGATTTCCGGCCCGATTACCTTTATGTGTCGCGCTTCATCGAGCGGTGGCAGAAAGACGCGCCCTCGCCGGTATTTTGTTTTACCGCCACAGCGAAACCTGATGTGGCAGAGGACATTTGCGCGCATTTTCAGAAATGCCTTGGTATGGCGCTGGAATGCCTGCAAGGGGGCGTCGGGCGCGACAATCTGGATTACGCGGTACACGCCGTGCCTGCGCAGGGAAAATACGTCGAGACCCTGCGCCTGCTCCGGGAAGCCTTGCGCGAGGAAGGCAGCGCCATCGTGTTTTGCGCCCGCCAGAAAACGACCGAGGAGCTTGCCGGTTTTCTGAAAGAAGCGGGATTGGCGTGCGCGCATTTTCATGGCGGCATGGATGCGGCGGAAAAGCGCGCCGTGCAGGAAGCCTTCGTTCATGGCGGCGCGTTGCGCGTCATCGTCGCCACCAATGCTTTTGGCATGGGTATCGACAAGCCCGATGTGCGCTTGGTCATTCACTTCGATACGCCGGGTTCGCTGGAAAATTACCTGCAAGAGGCGGGTCGCGCCGGGCGGGACCGGGAACCGGCGCGTTGCGTCCTGCTCTACGATGACGTCGATCTCGATGTGCAGTTTCGGCTCCTGAAAAAAGCGAGACTTTCGCGGCATGACATTCAAGTCATCCTGAAAGCGTTGCGCGCCATCGGGAGAAAGGACAGGAGCGAAGGTGAGGTCGTCGTCACCGCCGGGGAAATCCTGCGGGAAATTCCCGAACAGCATGGCATCGACCCGGACGCGCGCGACGCCGACACCAAGGTGCGCATCGCCGTGGCCTGGCTGGAAGAGGCGCGTCTGCTCGAACGCCACGAAAATCACACCCGCGTTCTTCCCGGCACTCTCTTGGTCGCCAGTCTGGACGAGGCCCGCGACCGTCTGCGCCAGAA
>JAITAJ010000252.1 GCA_031284185.1 Accumulibacter sp.
CATTCAGGGACCGGGCGCCCTGGGCAAGGCAGGGGAACTCTTGGGCGGCAGGTATGCCTCTTGTTTCGCCGTGCTGGATCCGGCCATTGAAAGCGGTTTGCGCGCGCGCCTGAGCAAAGCCTTCGATCAGGGCGCGTTCCCCGGAGCGCCCGCGCTTGTCGCCGCGCCCGCCAACGGCGAATGCTGCGACGAGGAAATCGACCGCCTGACGGCCAAGGGCAAGGCCGCGAACGCGGACGTCGTCATCGCCGCCGGCGGCGGCAAAACAGTAGACATCGGCAAGTGCGTGGCCGCGCGCCTCAAGGCGGACAGCGTCATCGCGCCGACCATCGCCGCCTCGGACGCGCCCACCAGCAGCATCGCCGTCATGTACACCAGCGATCATGCCTATCAGGGCAGCGTGCGCCTGCCGGACAATCCCTACATGATTCTCGTGGATACCGAAATCATTGCCCAGGCGCCCCCGCGCTTTCTGGCGGCGGGCATGGGCGACGCCCTGGCGACGAAGATCGAGGCCGAACGGTGCATTCAGGCCGGGGGTAAAAACCTGCACGGCTTCATGGGCACGGATTCGGCCTTGCAACTGGCCATCCGCGCCTATGACATCATCCTCTCCCTGGGCGTGCGCGCCATGCAGGACGTGGAAGCGAAGACGGTCACCCCCGCCTTGGAAGCCGTCGTGGAAGCCAACATCCTGATGAGCGGCGTCGGATGGGAAAACTGCGGCCTCGCTTTTCCCCATGCGTTTCATGGCGCGCTCACGCCTCACGCCAAGTTCGACGGGAGCATGCACGGAGAGCGCGTGGCGCTCGGCATTCTGCTGCAACTGCATCATGACGGCCTGATCGACGAATACGAACGTCTGCGCGACTTTTTCCGCAAGGTGGGGCTGCCGCTCGCTTTCCGGGACATTTCCCGCGGCGGGCCGGTGACCGACGATGAGCTTTGCGCCATCCGCGCCTTCATGACCCGTCCGGCCTCTTATGCCCACAACATTCCCGGCGGCATCGTTCCCGACAGGCTGGAGAGCAGTCTGAGGCATTTCGCCACCTTATGATCATCGATGGAGGAGAGAACATGGCTGAGTTGTTTCTGGGCGTCGACCTGGGCACGGGCGGCTGCAAACTGACGATCGTCGACGCAAAAAAAGGCGTCATCGGCGAACATAGCAAGGAATACGCCAGTCACAATCCGCATCCCGGATGGTCCGAACAGGAGCCTTCCGACTGGATGGAGGCTTTCCATGCCTGCTTCGAATCCTTGCGCGAGAAGGCGAAATTCGATCCGCGGGACATCCGGGCGCTGTGTCCCGACGCGTCGACGCACAATGCCGTCCTTCTGGACGAAAACGACAGGGTGTTGCGGCGCTGCATCATGTGGAACGATCAGCGCAGCTTCGCCGAGGCCGAGTGGCTGAATGAAAACCACGGGAAACGCCTGTTCGAGATAACATTCCAGAAGGCCAGTCCCACCTGGACGCTGCCGCAACTGCTGTGGATCAAAAACAACGAGGCGGAACTGTTCTCGAAAATCCATCGCATCGCCTTCACCAAGGACTATCTGCGCTATCTCATCACCGGAATCTGGAGCACCGAGTACGTGGATGCCGGAGGTTCCATGCTGATGGATTTCACCAGCCGGGAGTGGTCCGCCGAGGTGTGTGACATTCTGGGGCTTCCCCTGTCCGCGTTGCCGCCCATCGGCGCTCCCACCGACATCGTCGGGCGCGTGCGGCCGGAAATCGCCAAGCGAATGGGACTGAACGACGATGTCGAGGTCATCGCCGGCGCTTCGGATACCTGCATCGAAGACCTGGCCGCCGGCGTGCTGCGGGCCGGGCAATGTATCGTCAAGCTGGCGACGGCCGGCAACTTCAACGTGTTCACCGACGAACCCGCGCCCAATGCTTTCTCGTTCTGCTACAACTACGTCGTGCCGGGCTTGTACTACGCGGCCATGGCCACCAACGCGGCGGCGTCCAGTTTCCGCTGGTTCCGCGACAATGTGGTGCGCCGGGTCGCGCCGGGCATGGTCTTCGATGGCATCGAAAAATTTGCCCACGAGGTACCGCCGGGATCGGATGGCGTCATCTATCACCCCTATCTGAACGGAGAGAGGGCGCCTTATTTCGACGCGCATCTGCGCGCCAATTTTTTCGGGTTGAGCAGCTTCCACGATTTGCGGCACATGACCCGAGCGGTTCTGGAAGGCGTGGCCTATTCCCTGAAGGACTGCATGAAGACCGCTTCGAGCGTGGGACTCGTGCCCGACGAAGTGCGGCTCATCGGCGGCGGCGGCAAGAGTCCCCTGTGGTGCCAGATCGTCGCCGACGTGCTTGACCGCCCGGTCATCAAGCTCCGTAACGACGATTCGTCCCTTGGCTCCGCCATGCTGGCGGGTGTCGGTTCCGGCGCGTTCGCCGATTTTGCCGATGCGGTGCGAGTCTGTTCGGTCGTGGAGCACACCTATACGCCCCTGCCGGAAAACGCTGACCGCTATGACGAAATGTTCGCCGTCTACAAGGACATCCAGGCCAATCTCGCGCCGATCCATGTCAGAATGCACGATATTCTCCAGAATCAGAGGATAGAAGATAGAAGATAGAAGACAGATCGGTTTGCGGCGCTTCGCGCCGGCTGAGGGAGGAAAAACCAAATGCTCGGTTTCTCTGTCTTCTGTCTTCTCCAATCTCTGTCCTCTGAAACTCTGGAACTCTGTCTTCTCGAATTTCTGACATGTCAATGACACTCTTGGCCGGGGTTGCCTCGATTCCCATCCTCACGGCGCTCGTTCTCATGGTCGGTCTGCGCATCGGCGCAACGACAGCGATGCCCATTGCCTGGCTGACCTGCGCCGCCGGCGCGGTACTGTCGTGGGATCTCCCCGTCCGATACGTTCTGGCCCTGAGTCTGCAAGGCGTGAGCGGCGCCGCCGGGGTGCTGGTCATCGTCTTCGGCGCCCTGCTCATCCTGCATACCCTGCAATATTCTGGCGGCATGGAAACTATCCAATACGGAATGCAGCGCGTGAGCAAGGACATGCGCATCCAGGCCATGATCATCGGTTACATGTTCAGCGCCTTCATCGAAGGCGCGGCGGGATTCGGCACGCCCGCCGCCCTGGCTGCGCCCTTGCTGCTGTCTCTCGGTTTTCCACCCCTCGCCTCGGCGGTGCTTTGTCTGACGTTCAACTCCTTTCCGGTCACCTTCGGCGCCGTCGGCACGCCGATCATCGTCGGTTTCGGCGCCTCCATCGGAAGCGTGGTCGAAACGGCGGTTTCCGCCGGGAGCTTCCAATCCGTAGAGCAATTTCTCAGGATCATCGGGCAAACCGTAACGATCATGCACGTGCCGATGGCGTTCATACTCCCGATATTCACGCTGGGCTTCATCACCCGTTTCTTCGGCCCGAACAGAAGCTGGGCCGACGGCTTCGCCGTCTGGAAATTCTGCATCTTCTCCGCTGCCGCCTTCGTGGCGCCCTATCTCATCCTGGCCTGGGCCGTCGGCCCTGAAACGCCCTCCCTCATTGGCGGGCTGCTCGGCCTCGGCATCATCGTGGCCGGCGCAAGGAAAGGCTTCTGCGTTCCCGGCGACGTCTGGACCTTCGGCGAGCCTTCCAAGTGGGAAAGGAAATGGACGGGAGACATAGCGTTTGCCGGTTCCACGGGATTCGAGCCGCGCATGAGCCAATTCATGGCCTGGCTGCCCTACATCCTCATCGGCGCCATCCTGGTGATCACGCGCGTCGAAGCCCTGCCGTTCAAGACCTGGCTGAACGGCACCGGGGTAATCACCTTCCGGGACATACTGGGCTACGCCAATGTCAGCGACAGCCTGAAACTGCTTTACCTGCCCGGCACGATACCGTTCATGCTGGTGTCCCTGCTGGTCATTCCCTTGCACGGGATGTCCAGGGAGAAAGCCGTGAAGGCATGGATCGAGACCACGGTCAAGATGAAGCCGGCCACCATATCCCTGTGCGCGTCCGTGGCCCTGGTCAAAATCTTCCAGGGTTCCGGAGTGAATCCCGGCCTGCCTTCCATGCCCTTGGCCATGGCTACCGCCCTGTCCGAGGTAATCGGAGGCGCCTGGCCCGTGTTTGCCTCCTACGTCGGCGGGCTTGGCGCTTTCATCACCGGCTCCAACACCGTCTCCGACATGCTCTTCGGCATGTTCCAGTGGGACATCGCCGGCCAGCTCAAGCTGCCCAGAACCGTCATGATCGCTGCCCAGGCCGCCGGCGGCGCCATGGGCAACATGATCTGCATCCACAACATCGTGGCCGTCTGCACGGTGGTCGGCCTGCTCAACCGCGAGGGAGACATCCTGAAGCACACCTTCTGGCCCTTCCTGCTTTACGGTGTCGTCGTAGGCGTGATTGCTTCGGTGCTCGTCAACATCGGTTTCTCCAGCTTCTGACTATCAGAAGATATCAGAGGACAGCGGCTTGAGAGCAAGCGTTCGGGTTCTTGTGAAAAAAACCGGCAGGGCGCTTCTGGCTCTCACACGGGCTCTCTGTCCCAAGGACATAACAGGCTGACCCGCCGGAACTGACAAAACACCTACAATTTATCCGTTTCCCCGGATAGTGGGAACATACAAGGACAGAAGACAGTTCCAGAGGACAGAGGATAGAGGACAGAAGACAGATGAGTTTGCGGCGCTGTCGCGCCGGGTGTGATGGAAAAACCGAGTGATTGAGTTCAGAGGACTGAGCTTAGAAAAGCCAGTCCCAGAGGACAGATGATAGAAGACAGAAGACAGTTCCAGAAGACAGCAACTGTGTTCAAAAGCAAGTTTTTTTACGCCAAGAGAAGTAAGTCAAGGGAGAGAGAAATTTTCCTGCCAGGGCTGTCCGGATTTGCAGATAGCGTTCA
>JAITAJ010000258.1 GCA_031284185.1 Accumulibacter sp.
GATGGCCTCGAACGCCGGATCGCCCTGGCTGCGCTGCCGGTCGAGCGCGAAGTCGATCATCATGATGGCGTTCTTCTTGACGATGCCGATCAGCATGATCACGCCGACGAAGGCGTAAAGGTTGAGGTCGATCCCGAAGAGCATCAGGGTGACCAGCGCGCCGAGCGCGGCGGAGGGCAGACCGGAGAGAATCGTCAAGGGATGGACGAAACTCTCGTAAAGGATGCCGAGCACGATGTAAACGACCAGCACGGCAATCAGCAGCAGGACGCCAAGCCCCTGCAGGGAGGATTGGAAGGCCTGGGCCGTTCCCTGGAGACTGGTGTTGAGCGATACCGGCAGGCGCATTTCCTGTTCGAGCGCCTGGAGGCGGTTGACCGCGTCGCCGAGCGAAACGCCGGGCAACAGGTTGAACGAAATGGTGACGGAGGGCATTTGCCCCTGGTGGTTGATGGTCGTGGCCTGCGTGCCGCGCGTCACCCGGGTCACGGTGTCGAGCGGCACGAGATCGCCATTGGCGGCGCGGATGTAAAGCCGGGAGAGCATGGAGGGATCGAGCTGGTACTCGGGAGTGACTTCGAGAATGACCTGGAACTGGTTGGTGGTGCCGTAGATGGTCGATATCTGGCGGGAACTGAAGGCGCTCTGCAAGGCATCCTCGACTTGCCCGAAATTCAGCCCGAGCGCGGCGATCTTGTTGCGGTCGACGGCGAGCGCCACCACCGGCCCGCGATTGTAGAGGTTGCTGGTGACGTCGACGAAACCCGGCAGATGCTGGATCCGGTCGAGCAGGGTATCGGTCCATTGGTAGAGTTCGGACAGGTCGGTGCTCTGCAAGGTGTATTGGTATTGCGCCGAGGTCGCCTGGCCGCCGATGCGGATCGACGGCGGATTCTGCAGGAAGACGCGGATGCCGGGGACGGCGGCCAGCTTCGGACGCAGCTCGTGGATGATTTCCTCGGCTGACAGCCGGCGTTCGTCACGCGGCTCGAGGACCAGATTCAGCGAACCCGTGTTCGGCGTCGGCCGGGCGCTGGTGGCGCCGACCTGGACCATGAAGGAGCTGATGTTGGGATCCTCGGCGAGTATCTCGGAAATCGCGCGCTGTTTTTCGACCATGGCGGCAAAGGAGACATCCTGCGCGGCTTCCATGATGCCCGTGATCCGCCCGCTGTCGCCGGCCGGCAGGAAGCCCTTGGGAATGTCGACGAACAACAGGCCGCTGAAAATCACCGAAAGCGCGAATCCGGCGATGACCGCGCGCGGATGGTTCATGGCCAGGTTCAGCGTTTTCTCGTAGCCCGAGAGAATGGAGGCGAAGAAATGCTCGAAGATACGGAAGACCCGGCCATGCGCTTCGGTGGCCGCGTGTTTCAGATAGCGGCTGCACATCATCGGCGTGAGCGTGAGCGAGACGAGTCCCGAAACGAGGATCGCCGCGCAGATGGTCACGGCGAATTCGTGCAGCAGACGTCCGACGATGCCGCTCATGAACATGACGGGGATGAACACGGCAATGAGCGAGAGCGTCATCGAGACGATGGTCGGGCCGATTTCGCGCGAGCCTTCGAGGGCGGCCTGCAGAGGCGTCTCGCCGAGTTCGACGTGGCGGACGATGTTCTCCAGCATGACGATGGCGTCATCCACGACGAAACCGACCGCCAGGGTCAGCGCGAGCAGGGAGAGGTTGTCGAGACTGTAGCCGCACACGTGCATCACGGCGAAGGTGCCGATCACCGAGATCGGCAGGGCCAGCGCCGGAATGACCGTGGCCGAGAAATTGCGCAGGAAGAGCAGGATCACCAGGATGACCAGGAAGCCGGAGAGCAGCAGGGTGAACTGGACGTCGTCGATCGACTCGCTGATGGAGGCGCTGCGGTCGTACAGCGTGGTCATGACGATCGACGCCGGCAGACTGGCCTGGAAGGACGGCAGCACGCGCCTGATCGCGTTGACCGTTTCGACGGTGTTGGCGCCGGGCTGGCGCAGGATGGACAGCCCGATGGCGCGCTTGCCGATGTTCCAGGCGGCGTTGCGCGTGTTTTCGACGCTGTCGATCGGGTTGGCGACTTCTTCGAGCCGCACCGGGGCGCCGTTGCGCCAGGCGACGATCAGCGGGCGATAGTCCGCGGCCCGGTCGAGCTGCCCGTTGTCCCTGATGGAGAACATCTGGTACTCGCCGCTGAACTGGCCGAGCGGCTGGTTGACGTTGGCCTGCGAGATCGCCTGACGCAGTTCGTCGATGCCCAGGCCGCGGGAAGCCAGCCGATCGGGATCGGCCTGCACGCGCACGGCGTATTTCTGCGATCCCCAGACGAGCACTTGAGCGACACCGGTGATCGTCGACAGGCGCTGCGCGAGCTGCGTCTCGGCGTATTCGTTCACCACCGGCAGCGGCAGGGTGTCGGAAGTCAGGGCGATGTTGAAGATCGGCGCGTCCGCCGGATTGATCTTGCGGAACGACGGCGGCGTCGGCATCGAGGGCGGCAGCCGGCGCTGCGCCGCGGCGATGGCCGACTGGACGTCCTGAGCGGCGGCATCGATGTTGCGATCCAGCGAGAATTGCAGGGTGATCGTGCTCGTTCCCTGGGCGCTCACCGAACTCATCGAGTCGAGTCCGGCGATGGTCGAGAACTGGCCTTCGAGCAGGGTGGCCACCGCCGAGGCCATGGTTTCCGGCGAGGCGCCGGGCAGATTGGCGGTCACCGAGATGGTCGGAAAGTCGACGTCGGGCAATTCGGAAACCGGCAGCGCGCGGTAGGCAATGAGGCCGAAGATGACGAAGGCCGCCATCAGCAGCGTGGTCATCACCGGGCGGCGAATGCACAGTTCCGGGAGCTGCATGGCCCGATCTATCCGGGGGGGCCGGACGCTTCGGCGCCGCCGGGCGCCGCGCCGGATGCCGCGTTCTGAACCCGGACCCGGGCGCCGGGGGTCAGCCGAAGCTGCCCGTCGGTGACGACGGTCACGCCCGCCCGCAGCTCGCCGCGCACCGCCGTGAAGCCGTCCTGCGCGGCGAGCGCCTCGACGCGGCGCAGGACGACCCGGCCGTCTTCGCCGAGCACGTAGAGATAGTTGCCTTCCGGCCCCAGCTGCACGGCCTTGCTCGGCACGCAGACGGCTTCTCTCAGGGTGTCGAGGACCAGGGATACGTTGAGAAACTGTCCGGGGATCAGCGCTTCGTCCGTGTTGGGCAGTTCCGCCTTGAGCAGAATCGTTCCGGTGCTCGCGTCCACCGTATTGTCGACGAAGCGCACCGCGCCTTCAAAATGCCCGGATGCGTTGTCGGGCTCGGTGATGTCGACTTTCAGCGCGCCTTCCTTGCGCACCGCGCGCAACTGCGGCAAGTATCTTTCCGGGACGGAGAAACTGACGAGCAGCGGGCGAATACGGTTGATCACCGCCAGCGTAACGTCGTTGGCCTTGACCGCCGATCCGGGGAAAACCAGACGGGCGCCGACGACGCCGGTGACCGGCGCCCGGATCGTGGCGTAGGAATGCTGGAGGCGCGCCACTTCCACCGCGGCCTTGCTGGCGGAGAGATCGGCGGCGGCTGTCGCTTCGTTGGTGCGGATGTCATTGACCTTTTCCTCGGAAACGAAATTGCGTTCCTTGAGCGTGGTGTAGCGCGCGGTATCGGCGCGCATCTTGGCGATCAGGGCCTCGTCGCGCGCCGCCGTCGCTTCCGCCTGTTTGAGGCGCGCGGCGAAATCGGTCGGGTCGAGGCGGATCAGCACGTCGCCCTGGTCGACGTGCTGGCCTTCGGTGAACAGAACCGCTTCGACCTGGCCGTCGACGCGCGATTTGAGCGT
Organism: Accumulibacter sp.; assembly: GCA_031284185.1. GTDB lineage: Bacteria > Pseudomonadota > Gammaproteobacteria > Burkholderiales > Rhodocyclaceae > Propionivibrio. The sequence goes on from JAITAJ010000258.1 coordinate 3,813, forward strand.
GACGCTTTCAAAGGCTTCCGAACGTCCGACGACTTGCAGGAGCACCGGGATGTCGCGCGTGACGGCCCTTGCCACCGAGACCGGCACCGGCGGCGGTTCCTTCTCTTCCCTGAGTCCCTCGTCCGAACAGGCGGCGATGAGCAGGGCGCCGGCGAGGGGCATCAGGCATTTCGTTCCGAAGCGGCGCATCCGAAGCGAGACGCGAAGACGGGCCGCGGGCCACGCGGCGCGGCCTGGCGAAGCCGCCGAGGGATCGGTTACGATGTGAAATGGAATCACGGCAGCAGGCTTTCCAGCGCGTAAAGTTCTTCCACGGTCTCGCGGCGCCGGATGAGATGCGCCTGATCACCGTCGATCATGACTTCGGCGGCCCGTGGGCGGGTATTGTAGTTCGAGCTCATGCTCATGCCGTAGGCGCCGGCGGACATGATCGCCAGGAGGTCGCCGGGAGCCAGGGCCAGCTTCCGCCCGTGGCCGAGAAAATCACCGGATTCGCAGACCGGGCCGACGATTTCCCAGAGGCGCGGCGGCGCCTCGCGCGGGCGGACCGGGACGATCTCGTGCCAGGCGTCGTACAGCGCGGGACGCGCGAGGTCGTTCATGGCGGCATCGACGATGGCGAAATTCTTTATCTCTCCCGGCTTGAGATACTCGACGCGCGTGAGCAGCACGCCGGCGTTGCCGACCAGGCGGCGACCGGGTTCCAGCAGGATTTTCAGCGCCCGCCCCCGCAGCCTGTCCAGCAGAGGTTCGAGGTAGTCCTTCACCGTGGGTTCCGCGTCATCCCGATAGCGGACGCCCAGTCCGCCGCCCAGATCGATGTGGCGCAGCGCGATTCCGGCGGCGGCGAGCCGGTCCACCAGCAGAAGGAGCCTGTCCAGCGCTTCGGCGAAGGGCGAAGGATCGAGTATTTGCGAGCCGATGTGACAGCCGATGCCGAGCGTTTCGATGTGGGGCAGGTCGGCGGCGCGCCGGTAGAGGTCCAGCGCGTCCCCGTAGGCGACGCCGAATTTGTTTTTCTTCAGTCCGGTGGAGACGTATGGGTGTGTCTTGGCATCGACGTCGGGGTTGACGCGCAGACCGACCGGCGCGCGGACGCCGAGCGACGCGGCCACGCCGTCGAGCCGATCGAGTTCGGGCGCCGATTCCACGTTGAAGCACAGGATGCCGGCGGAGAGGGCCAGCGCCATGTCGTCCGCCGATTTGCCGACACCGGAAAAGACGATCTTGCGGGGGTCGCCGCCGATCGCCAGCGCGCGTTGGAGTTCTCCGCCGGAAACGATGTCGAAGCCCGCGCCGCGCTGGGCCAGCACCCTCAGCACCGCGAGGTTGGAGTTGGCCTTGACGGCGTAACATATCTGCGCGTCGGCGCCCGTGAGCGCGGTCTGGAATTCGTCCAGCGCCGTCTCCAGCGCCCCGCGCGAATAGACGTAGCAGGGCGTGCCGAAACGCCGGGCGACGTCCGCCAGCGGCACGGATTCGACGCAGCGCCGACCGTCCTTCAGTGGAAAAAACGGACTCGGCGCGTTCATGACCCGGATGACTCGGCCATGCCGGGATCGTCCTGGGCGACCGTGGAAGCGTCGACCGGAGACAGGGCATCTTGCCGCGGAGGCAGGTAGAGGGAACCGCGCGTTCCGCAAGCGTTCAAAGCCATCACGGACGACAGCAGCAAGAGCGTAAGATATCGCATTCCAGAGGACAGAAATTTGAGAGGACAGAAGACAGATCGGCTTGCGGCGCTTCGCGTCGGGAGGAGAACGAAAAACCGGGCGCTCGGTTTTCCTGTCTTCTGTCCGCGCTGTTTTCTACCCTCCGATGGTAACACATGTATGCGTTTCAAAGGACAGAAGATGGATCGACTTGCGGCGCTTCGCGCCGCAAGCTCCTCTGTCCTCTATCCCCTGTCCTCTGATACTGACACTATCTTCCGTCTTCTGAAAAATGCGCGATAGCGAATTCGTCATGATGGCCGATCAGGCGTTGGCGGACATCGAGCGGAGGCTCGACGCGAGCGGCGCCGATCTCGATTACGCCATGATCGGCAGTGGGGTGCTGGAGATAGAATTCGCCGATGGCGGCAAGATCGTCGTCAACCGCCATGCGGTGAGCCGGGAAATCTGGCTGGCCGGACGTTCCGGCGGGTTTCACTTTCGCTGGAACGGGGAAGCCTGGAGGGGCACGAAGGATGACCGCGAATTGATGGCCGTCCTGTCGGAACTGGTGTCGCGACAGGCCGGCGCTCGCGTCGACCTGCGCGGCGGGCGCGGGGCCGAAAACGGCTAGGCGCTCATGAAGAAAAAAGAGGCGATTCCGGCATCGGCGCCGTTCGGCCGCGCTCGGAGGAGAATGTCGCGGCCGCAAGGACGGGCCGGCCTTCGGATGGGGCCGAAAGACTTATAATCGGCGCATGGTTTCCGTCGCCCACTCCGTCGCCGCCCAGAGCGATGACGAACAAATCTTGCAGACCTTGTGCGCCGGACTTTCGCAGGAAGAATCGGAGCGCGTTTGCCGGGCGTTCGACTTCGCGCGCTCGACCTACGGCGATCATTCGCTCGGCAGCGGCGAAGGCATCTGGCACCACGCGCGGGGCATGGCGCTGATTCTGGTCGGGTTGCGGCTCGACGTCGACTGCCGCCTGGCGGCGCTGCTGTTCGCCGTGCCGTCCCGCGACGAGCAAGGCCTGGAGCGCATCGAAAAATGTTTCGGCGCGGCGCCGGCGCGTCTGGTCGGGGGCATTTCCCGGTTGCATCGCATGCGCCCGATTCAGCGCGGCTTCGTCGCGCATTCGAGCGAGGGCGGCGAACAGCCTCCCGGCGAAATGAAGGCGCAGATCGAAATCCTGCGCAAGATGTTTCTGGCCATCGTCGAAGACATCCGGGTAGTCCTGTTGCGTCTCGCGTCGCGCACGCAGACGCTGCGCCATTACGCCGACGAGCCTGACGAGTTGCGGGCGCAAGTGGCGCAGGAAACGCTCGAACTGTACTCGCCGCTGGCCAACCGCCTGGGCGTCTGGGAACTGAAGTGGGAACTCGAAGATCTGTCGTTCCGCTTCCTCTACCCGGACATCTACAAAAAGATCGCCAGACAGCTCGATGAAAAGCGCGCGGAGCGCGAACAGTTCATCGCCGACGCCGTGGCGAGTCTCAAGCGCGAGCTTGCGGCGGCGGGCATCGCGGACGCCAGGGTGTACGGGCGGCCCAAGCACATCTACAGCATCTGGAACAAGATGCGCAAGAAGGGCGTCGAGTTTTCCGAGGTCTACGACGTGCGCGCGCTACGGGTGATCGTCGGCGGAATCAAGGAGTGCTATGCCGCGCTGGGCATCGTCCACGACATGTGGATTCCCATACCCCAGGAATTCGACGATTACATCTCGAATCCCAAGGGAAACGACTACCGCTCGCTGCACACGGCGGTCAACTGTCCGGACGGGCGCGCGCTCGAAGTGCAGATTCGCACGCACGAGATGCACAAACACGCTGAACTCGGCGTCGCCGCCCACTGGCGCTACAAGGAAGGCGCGCGCGATTCGGCGGACGCCTACGACGAGAAGATCGCCTGGCTGCGCCAACTGCTGACGTGGAAGGACGAGGTTTCGGACTCGTCCGACTGGGTGAGGCACTACAAGGAAGCCGCGCTCGACGAGACGATCTACGTCATGACGCCGCAGGGGCGCGTGGTCGATCTGCCGCGCGGCGCGACCCCGGTCGATTTCGCCTACCGGGTGCACACCGATCTCGGCCACCGTTGCCGGGGCGCGAAGGTCGATGGCGTCATGGTCACGCTCAGCACGCCGCTGGAAACCGGGCAGCGCGTCGAGATCATCGCCGCCAAGCAGGGCGGGCCGTCGCGCGATTGGCTCAATGCCGCGCTGGGCTATCTGTTCACGCACCGGGCGCGCGTCAAGGTACGTCAATGGTTCTCCAGTCTGGCGCTGGAGCAGTCGATTGCCGATGGCCGGGCCATCGTGACGCGCGAATTGCAGCGCATGGGCGAAACCGGCCGGAAACTGGACGAACTCGCCTCGCGGCTCGGCTTTGCCAGGAGCGAGGACATGTTCGTCGCGGTGGCGCGGGCGGAACTCTCCCCGCGCCAGATCCAGACGGCGGCGCGCGGCGCCGGCGAGCCGGGCGAGGAAGAAAAGCTCGCGGCGGAGGCGCCGGTCAGGAAACGCAAGGGCAGCGACGACGGTGAGAACGGCATCCTGATCGTCGGCGTCGACAAGCTGCTGACCCAGCTCGCCAGTTGTTGCAAGCCGGCGCCGCCGGATCCGATCGTCGGTTTCGTGACGCGCGGCAAGGGCGTCTCCATCCATCGCGCCGATTGCCCCAATTTCGCCAACATGGAGGCGATGCAGCCCGAGCGCGTGATCGAAACCGCCTGGGGAGGGGAAAGCGAAGGCGTTTTCGCGGTCGACGTCGTGGTCGATGCCATCGACCGGCAGGGATTGTTGCGCGACGTTTCGGAAGTGCTGACCAAGGAACGGATCAATGTGATCGCCGTCGGCACGCTGTCCAAACAAGGGTCGGCGCACATGCGCTTCACCGGCGAAGTGAAAAACCTGGCCCAGCTCGAACAGGCCCTGACGGCGCTGTGCGAGGTGAAAGGCGTAACCGGCGCCCGCCGGGTCTGACCGAGATCAGTCAGGCTATCATTTGGATTCTCATTGAAAGAATCAGGAATCTCATCGAGTCTGCTTTTACTCATGACTTCGTTTGCAGGTCACATGGCCATAGGCTGAATATTTTCATATTCCGTCCGTGGCTGCTCTGCGCCCTCAAGCTGTTCTTGCGATGTGGCAAATTCTTTTTCCATGTGCAAGGTTTATCATTTATTTTCTTTCATTCGTTGCTGGAGCCGTTCAATGAGTGCTGCATTTTTTTCTGGTTTTTCCGGTGTCAGCCTTTAGTTTCGCATCGTTTATCTTCTGTCCACGAATGGCCCGGCACATCCGGTCGCGGGAACGACTCGTGTCTGACGGCCTTGAGAAAATCAGGCCAAGGATCGGTCTGATGGGTCAATTCGTTTTTCCGATGATGATCACCTGGCTTCATCGCCTGCTTTTCCGGCCCCGGGCGTCCGTTTCCGCAAGAGAGCGCCTCATCGGAAAGAGTCCATCGCGGCATGAAAGTCGCTTGGCATCGCCATCCCGTTCGCGCCGGACGCTTCCGAATTGCGATATCCTGATCCGTTTCGCCATTCTCCCCGCTCGATGCCGCGCTTCTTCGACCGCGTCTTTCACGTTCTTCTTCGCGGTCACACGCGCAAGGCGTCCCGGAGTCCGGGGAAGCGGCGAACGGGCGGGTTCAAGGATGGACCGTCCCCGGCAGAGGGGCGAGGCCGCATCACCCGGCGTTTTGCCGCGCCCGGACCGATATCGACAATCGAGGTGATCATTTATGCAACCCGACCGTACCGCCGAACTCCTTGCCCTTTCGCGGGAACGTCTGCTCATCCTGGACGGCGCCATGGGAACGATGATCCAACGGCACCGGCTGGAGGAGTCCGACTACCGCGGCGAACGCTTCAGGGATCATCCGCGGGACCTCAAGGGCAACAACGATCTCTTGCTGCTGACCCGGCCCGAAATCATTCGCGGCATCCATGCCGATTACCTCGCCGCCGGCGCCGATATCCTGGAAACATGCACTTTCAACGCCACCGCGCTGTCACAGGCCGACTACCGGCTCGAATCGGCGGCGCATGAACTCAACGTCGCCGGCGCGCGTCTGGCGCGTGAAGTCTGCGACGAATTTTCGGCCAGGACTCCGGGCAAGCCGCGCTTCGTCGCCGGCGTGCTCGGCCCGACCTCGCGCACGGCTTCGATCTCGCCGGACGTCAACGATCCCGCTTACCGCAACGTGAGTTTCGACCAGTTGGTCGAGGCTTACGCGGAGGCGATCCGGGGACTCACGGAAGGCGGCGCCGATATCCTGCTGGTGGAAACGATCTTCGATACGCTCAACGCCAAGGCGGCGCTGTTCGCCATCGAGCGCTTCTTCGACGAGGCCCGCCGGCGCTGGCCGGTGATGATCTCGGGCACGATCACCGATGCTTCCGGGCGCACCTTGTCGGGACAGACGGCGGAGGCTTTCTGGAATTCGCTGCGCCATGTCCGGCCCTTCTCCTTCGGCTTCAACTGCGCGCTCGGCGCCAGAGAGCTGCGTCCCTACGTGGAGGAACTCGCGCGCGTCTGCGACTGCCGCGTTTCCGCCCATCCGAACGCCGGACTGCCCAATCCGCTCGCGCCGACCGGCTACGACGAGACGCCGGAAATGCTCGCCGGCGAAATCGCCGATTGGGCGAGGCAGGGCCTCGTCAACATCGTCGGCGGCTGCTGCGGCACCACGCCCGAGCACATCGCCGCGATTGCCCGCGCGGTGGCCGGCATCGCGCCGCGCGCGATTCCCGTGATCCCGCCGGCGCTGCGTCTGTCGGGTCTGGAGCCGTTCAACGTCGGGCCGGAGTCCTTGTTCGTCAACGTCGGCGAGCGCGCCAACGTCACCGGCTCGCGCGTTTTCGCGCGGATGATCCTCGAAGGCCGCTTCGACGACGCGCTGGCGGTCGCCCGTCAACAGGTGGAGAACGGCGCGCAGGTGATCGACATCAACATGGACGAGGCGATGCTCGATTCCGCCGCCGCGATGGAGCGCTTCCTCAAGCTCATCGCCGCCGAGCCGGACATCTCGCGCGTGCCGGTGATGCTCGACTCGTCGAAGTGGGAGGTGATCGAGGCGGGTCTGAAGTGCATTCAGGGCAAGGGCATCGTCAACTCGATCTCGCTGAAAGAAGGCGAGGCCGGATTCCTGGAACGCGCCCGGCTGGCGCGCCGTTACGGCGCGGCGGTGGTCGTCATGGCCTTCGACGAAAAGGGACAGGCGGATACCTTCGAGCGCAAGATCACGATCTGCGAGCGCGCCTATCGCCTGTTGGCCGGAGCGCCGGACCGGCCCCGCCGCGGGACGGACGCGAGGCGCGGCGAAAACGGCGAGGCCGACGCCGCCGACGCTGGCGAGGGGATCGGGTTTCCCGCCGAGGACATCATCTTCGATCCCAACATCTTCGCCATCGGCACCGGCATCGAGGAACACAACGATTACGCCGTCGATTTCATCGAAGCCTGCCGCTGGATCCGCGCGCATCTGCCGCATACGCTGATTTCCGGCGGCGTGTCGAACGTCTCCTTCAGCTTTCGCGGCAACGATCCGGTGCGCGAGGCGATCCACACGGTTTTCCTCTATCACGCGGTCAAGGCGGGCCTCACGATGGGCATCGTCAACGCCGGTATGCTCGGGGTCTATGACGACCTCGATCCGGCGCTGCGCGCGAAGGTGGAAGCGGTCGTGCTCAACACCGCGCCGGACGCCGGCGAAAGACTCGTCGAGTTCGCGCAGACGGTCAGGGAAAGCAAAAACAGGGAGGCGGCGCCCGACCTCGCCTGGCGCGCGCTGCCGGTGGAAAAGCGCCTGGAGCACGCGCTGATCAAGGGCATCGCCGAATTCGTCGTGACCGACACCGAGGAGTGCCGGGCCGCGCTGGAAGAGGCCGGAAAACCGCCGCTCGCCGTCATCGAAGGGCCGCTGATGGCCGGAATGAACGTCGTCGGCGACCTGTTCGGCGCCGGCAGGATGTTCCTGCCGCAAGTGGTCAAATCGGCGCGCGTGATGAAGCGGGCCGTCGCCCATCTGATCCCGTTCATCGAGGAGGAAAAGCGGCGTACCGGCGCGGCCAGCAAGGGCCGGATCATCCTGGCCACGGTCAAGGGCGACGTGCACGACATCGGCAAGAATATCGTCGGCGTCGTGCTCGGCTGCAACGGCTACGAAGTCATCGACATCGGCGTGATGGTGCCCTGCGAAAAAATCCTGCACGCGGCCAGAGAGCACGGCGCGCAGGCGATCGGACTGTCGGGCCTGATCACGCCGTCGCTGGAGGAGATGAGCCACGTCGCCGCCGAAATGCAGCGCCAGAACTTCGACCTTCCCCTGCTGATCGGCGGCGCGACGACCAGCCGCGCGCACACGGCGATCAGGATCGCGCCGAACTACGCGGGCACGGTCGTCTACGTGCCGGATGCCTCGCGCGCCGTCGGCGTCGTCACGCGCCTGTTCTCGACCGATCAGTCGGCCGACTACAAGCGGGAAATCGACGCCGATCACGAACGTGTGCGCGAGCAGTACGCCAACAGGAAAAGCGTCCGGCTGCTCACGCTGGCCGAGGCCCGCGCCAACCGTTTCGCGTGGGACGCCGACCCGGATTACCGCCCGTTCGCGCCCGCCAGACCGGGCCTGCACGTCCTGCGCCGGGTCGACCTGGCGGCGCTTGCCGAATACATCGACTGGGGGCCGTTTTTCCGAACCTGGGATCTGACCGGCGGTTTCCCGGAGATTCTCGACGATCACGTCGTCGGTGAGACGGCGCGTTCCGTGTTCGCCGACGGACGCGCGATGCTCGATACGATCGTCAGGGAAAAATGGCTGGACGTCCATGCCGTCTTTGGCCTCTACCCGGCCAACGCCGTCGGCGACGACATCGAGATTTATGCCGACGAGACGCGGAAAGCGCCCTCGATGATCTGGCGCAACCTGCGCCAGCAGCACGAACGGCCCTCCGGCAAGCCGAACCATTGCCTGGCCGATTTCGTGGCGGGAAAGGGCGTTCCCGACTGGATCGGCGCCTTCGCCGTCACCGCCGGCATCGGCATCGAGAAAAAGCTCGCCGGGTTCGCGTCCGCGCATGACGATTACCGCGCGATTCTCCTGAAGGCGCTCGCCGACCGCCTCGCCGAAGCCTGCGCCGAATGGCTGCACCGCGAAGTGCGCGCTGACTATTGGGGCTATGCCGCCGGCGAGCGCTTCGACAGGGAGGCGCTGATCCGCGAGCGCTATCGCGGCATCCGTCCGGCGCCCGGCTACCCGGCCTGCCCGGACCATACCGCCAAGGGCGGCCTGTTCAGGCTGCTCGACGCGCCGCGCAACGCGGGCATCGATCTGACCGAATCCTTCGCCATGACGCCGGCGGCCTCGATCTCCGGTTTTTACCTCGCCCATCCGCAAGCGCGCTACTTCGCCGTCGGCAAGATCGGCCACGACCAGTTGGAGGATTGGGCCGGGCGTTCCGGCATGAGCGTCGCCGATGCCGAGCGCTGGCTGATGCCGGTACGGTAGAAAAGACGCTGCGGCCCGACATGGCGCCTGCGGTGAAAAGACTCGCGCCGCGCCCACGCGGGTCGGCGCCGGAAGCGCGATGGCGATCGGGCGGAAGAACCGTTAGAATGCGCCCATGAACCCCATGCGACAGGGCTGTTCCGATTGAACGAGCAAATGCCGAAATTTTTCATTTCCCCGGTTTTTTCGTTGCAAGAACAGGCGGTTCTGTTTGACGGAGACTGTCTCGAACTTCTTTCCGGGATTCCTGACGAGAGTATGCGCCTGGTGGTGACCTCGCCCCCCTATAACATCGGTAAATCCTACGAACGAAAAAATACGCTGGACAAATATCTTGAATGGCAGGACCGGGTCATTGGTGAATGCGTTCGTGTCCTTCATCCGGAAGGCAGCATTTGCTGGCAAACGGGAAATTATGTCCATGCGGGTTCCATCGTGCCGCTGGATATCGCGCTCTATCCGTCCTTTGCCAATCGCGGCCTGAAGTTGCGTAACCGCGTCATCTGGCATTTCGAACATGGCCTGCACTGTTCACGCAGACTGTCTGGACGGTACGAGACCATTCTTTGGTTCACCAAAACCGACGAGTATTCGTTCGATCTCGACTCGATACGAGTTCCGCAGAAATATCCTGGAAAGAAATATTTCAAAGGTTCCAAGGCCGGACAGTATTCATGCAATCCCTTGGGTAAAAATCCGGGAGATGTCTGGATCATTCCCAACGTCAAAAACAACCATGTGGAAAAAACCAGCCACCCGTGTCAATTCCCGATCGAACTGGTGGAGCGCTTGGTACTTTCAATGACCCGAAAGGGCGATTGGGTGCTGGATCCGTTTGCGGGAGTTGGTTCGACATTGATTGCCGGACTCAAACATGGCCGCCGCGCCGCCGGAGCCGAGTTGTCTTCCGAATATTGCGAAATCGCAAGAAACAGGATGGCTCAATTCATGGCTGGCTCTCTCAGGTCCAGGCCCATGTACCGCCCGGTTTACGATCCGAAAAACGCGGGCAGGTCCATGACCACGCCAACGGCCGGCAAAGCCGCCGAAGAACAATTCCAACTTTTGTGAGTGACCGCTCACCCAGGAAGAAAAGATTGAAGATCGTCGAGACATATTCGCACCTGAATGGTCTGGAATATCTGCTGGTGCACAAGGAAAAACTCTGGCGAGAAGTCGGGGACGTAATCGCCGCGGTGGATGCGGAAACATGCCGAACGAAGGTCAGCAAAGAAATTCGCATGCAAGGAGAATTGAAATTCAGTCCCATTGAAATGAACAGACGATTTTCCGATTTGCTGAAAACGAGAATCTGGAGGGAAAGTCGGGTTCCTTATTGGGTGACACGTAATGAACGCCTGATCCGGAATACCATGTCACTGCCGCCGGACGAACAGAAGAAACAGATCGAGGCAGCGGGAGAAATCCCGATTTTCAGCTACAACCAGACGGATTTCGTGAAAGATCGAGTCGCTATGGAAGTGCAGTTCGGGAAATACGCCTTTGTCGCATACGATTTGTTCGTCAAGCATCTTGCTTTTTATATTCGTGATGAAATTGACGTCGGGATTGAAATTTTACCCATGAAATCGTTGCAGGCCGACATGTCGTCCGGACCGGGCTACTTTGAAGGCGAGCTTTATAACCTCATCCGCAATGGACGCGGCGTTCCATCCGTGCCTCTGGTGATGGTCGGGATCGCGCCTTGAAAGAGCCGTCAGTCGCGCCGGCTCCAAAACATGATCGCGGATGACCGAACATGCCGACCGAATCATCCGACCCGCGGGAAAACGTTTCCCTCATTTCATTCAACACCTTGGCCTTGCCGGGCCGGGCAAGGCGCTATGTCCGCATCACGGCGGACAATCAACTGATGGCCTTCATCGGTGTCCGGCCACGTTTCGTCCTCGGCGGCGGCAGCAATCTGGTGCTGGCCGGCGACTTCGACGGCCTCGTCCTGCGCGTGGCGATTCCCGGCCGGGCGCTGATCGGCGAAGATGCCGAGGCGTGGTATGTGCGCGCGGGCGCCGGCGAGAACTGGCACGACTTCGTGCAATGGACGCTGGCGCAAGGCTGGCCGGGACTGGAAAATCTCTCGCTGATCCCCGGAACGGCGGGCGCGGCGCCGATCCAGAACATCGGCGCCTACGGGCTGGAAGTGAGCGAGCGCTTCCACTGCCTGACCGCCTTCGACATGAACTCCGGCGAGTGTCGGCAGTTCAGCCGCGCCGCCTGCCGCTTCGCTTACCGCGACAGCGTGTTCAAGCGGGAAGGCTGGCATCTGGATGGGCGTTTCGTGATCACCGGACTCACTTTCCGTCTGCCGAAACGCTGGCGGCCTCTCATCGATTACGGCAGCCTTGCCGCGGAACTGGCCGCGCGCGGCATCACGCAGGCCGACGCCCGGCAGATCGCCGACGCGGTCATCGCGGTGCGCCGGCGCCATCTGCCCGATCCGGCGCGGCTCCCCAACGCCGGCAGCTTTTTCCGCAACCCGCTGGTCGATGCCGGAACCGCCGACCGCCTGTCGGCGGCGCATCCCGATCTGCCGCGCTACCCGCAGCCGGATGGCCGCGTCAAACTCGCCGCCGCCTGGCTGATCGAGCGGGCCGGCTGGAAAGGCCGCGATCTGGGACCGGTCGGCATGTATGAAAAGCAGGCGCTGGTGCTGGTCAACCGCGGCGGCGCGACCGGCGCCGACGTACTCGCCCTGACGCGCGCCGTGCAACACGACGTGCGCGTGAAATTCGGCGTCGATCTCGCGCCGGAACCGGTGTTCACGCAATCGCCCCGGCCGGTGCTCAAATCGCCGTGTCCTGCCTGAAACGAATCCGCCCGTACATCTCCGGATGGTTCGTCGCCACCCAGTAGGCCGCCTCCGATTCGGCGCGTTCCCAGGTCGTCGCCGGCAGCGGAACTTCCCGCGCGACGCCGCTGGCGGAAGGCCAGACGAGGAGATAGCTGCGCACGCCGACGCGCTCCTGAACGCGGATCCGCCGCTCCCATTGCGGCAACTGCCGTTGCAGGGTGCTGAAAAACGGATTCACGTTGAGCTGGAACAGGGGCCCCTTGCCGCGATACTGGATGAGGTACTCGCTCCCCTTGTCGACTTCCTGGATGATCTGCCAATCGGCGCAGCCTTCGACGATCGCGCCGATCATTTCGCCGCTGCCGTCTTCGACCAGTTCGGCGTGCACCACCTGCGACTCGGGCGGCCCCTCGATGAGATCGTGCCACGGCAGGCCGTTGCGCGTCGGCGGAGGAAACGGCAGCGGACGCTTGCCTTCCCGGATGCGGGCAAACAGCGAAGACTTGAGAACGTCTTCCAGACTGATGACGGGAAACGCCGTGCGCGGCTGCACGGGAAAGTTGTCGGCGCCCATGTAACCGACCTCCCACAGCGTTCTCAGCCATTCGGCGGCGTCCAGCGCCACCTGGGCCAGTTGCGCATCGAATGCCGGGGTGCCGGCCACCGGCGCGTTTTCCTCGCTCTGGTTCTCCAGCCGCTCCGCCTCGCACATCCGCGCCCGCATGCACTCCCGGAACAGCCGGCCAACCCATTCCGCGTCCTCGGGCGGGAGGTGGCCGATGCGCTCGGAGATACCCATCAATTCATCGGCGTCGAGCGCCTGGAATTCCTGTTCCTGATCCATGACGACCTCGTAAAGATACTTTTCCTGAAGATGCTTTTGCATATCAGACGGCTATTTAACCACAAGTGCCGTATTCGAGACGGCTTCATGATTTTCGGAAACGATGGAGTGAAACCCGAAGGGAAAAAGATACCATCCGCGTCCGGGACGATCCCCCGGAACGGAATGTCCGGCAACGCATATCGATAGCTCGTGACTATCAGCCATATTGAAACAATCAATTTATCAAATTCCCGGCATTTCCCTATCATTGGCCCACGATGTTTTTTCAACCACATGCAAGGAGCCGGATCATGAGCCATTCCCTCATCAACACCCAGATTCTCCCGTTCAAGGCCCAAGCCTACCAGAACGGAAAGTTCGTCGAAGTTTCGGAAGCCACCGTCAAGGGCAAGTGGTCGGTCTTTTTCTTCTATCCCGCCGACTTCACCTTCGTCTGCCCGACCGAGCTGGGCGATCTCGCCGACAACTACGCCGAATTCAGGAAACTGGGCGTGGAAATCTACGCCGTATCCACGGACACCCACTTCACTCACAAGGCATGGCACGACGTTTCCGAGACGATCAAGAAGATCCAGTACGTGATGGTCGGCGATCCCACCCACGTCATCAGCAGGAATTTCGGCGTCTACATCGAAGAAGCGGGCGTCGACGAGCGGGGCACCTTCGTGGTCGATCCGAACGGCAGAATCCAGATCATCGAGATCAACGCCGGCAACATCGGGCGCAACGCCCAGGAACTGCTGCGCAAGGTAAAAGCCGCGCAATACGTCGCCGCCCACCCGAACGAAGTCTGCCCGGCCAAGTGGAAGGAAGGCGACAAGACGCTGGCGCCCTCCATCGACCTCGTCGGGAAGATTTGAGAAGCGCCGCTCCATTCGTCCCACCCGCGGGCCGGAGGCGCCCTGACCACGACGGACACGACGGGATGCGAAGCCGAATCGGCCGGATATTTTCGTCGCGCGCGTCGCCGTCCGCCCCTCGGCCCGATCTTGCTTTCCTGCCGGAGAACCGAAAATGCTCGACGCTGCCATAAAGACCCAGCTCCAGACCTATCTCGAACGTCTTCAACGAGCGATCGAACTCGTCGCCTCGCTCGACGACGGCGACAAATCGCGGGAACTCAGGGCGATGCTCGAAGACATCGCCGGACTGTCGGACAAGGTGTGGATTCGTTTCGACGGGCGGGACGCGCGGCGTCCCTCCTTTTCCGTCGGCCGTCCGGGAGAGGCCGCGCGCATCCATTTCGCGGGTCTGCCGATGGGTCACGAATTCACCTCGCTGATACTCGCGCTCCTGCAAACCAGCGGCCACCCGCCGAAGGTCGATGACTCGATCCTCGAACAGATTCGCGGCCTGTCCGGGAGTTTCCGCTTTGAAACCTTCGTCTCGCTCTCCTGCCACAACTGCCCGGACGTGGTTCAGGCGCTCAACCTGATGGCCGCGCAGAATCCTCGCGTCGACAGCGTGATGATCGACGGCGCGCTGTTCCAGAAGGAAGTCGACGAACGCCGGGTCATGGTCGTACCGACGGTCTTCCTGAACGGCGAACCCTTCGGGCAGGGCCGCATGACGATCGAGGAAATCGTCGCCAAGCTCGATACCGGCGCCGCGGCGCGTGAAGCCGAAAGAATCGACGCCAAGGCGCCATTCGACATACTCATCCTCGGTGGCGGGCCGGCCGGCGTGGCAGCGGCCATCTATGCGGCGCGCAAGGGCGTGCGCACCGGCATCGTCGCCGAGCGTTTCGGCGGACAGGTGCATGACACGCTGGGCATCGAAAACCTGATCACGGTCAGGGAAATGGAAGGGCCGCGCCTGGCCGCCACGCTGGAGGAGCACGCGCGCGGCCACGACGTAGACATCATGGATCGGCAACGCGCGGAGAGCATCGTCGCGGGCGCGGGTGGTCTGACCGAGGTGCTTCTCTCCAGTGGCGCGCGCCTGAAGAGCCGCGCCGTGATTCTGTCGACCGGCGCGCGCTGGCGCAACATGAACGTGCCCGGCGAGCAGGAGTACAAGACGCGCGGCGTGGCCTACTGCCCGCATTGCGACGGCCCGCTGTTCAAGGGCAAGCGTGTGGCGGTGATCGGTGGCGGCAATTCGGGCGCCGAAGCGGCGATCGACCTTGCCGGCATCGCCGCGCACGTGACCCTGCTCGAATTCGATCCCGCGCTGCGAGCCGACGCCGTGTTACGGGACAAGCTCGCCAGTCTGCCCAACGTGACCATCCACACGCAGGCGCAGACGACCGAAGTGACCGGCGACGGCGAAAGGGTCGACGGCCTCGTTTACATGGACCGCGCCAGCGGCGAGACGCGGCGCGTCGAACTGGAAGGCATTTTCGTGCAGATCGGCCTCTTGCCGAACACGGACTGGCTGAAAGGCACGCAAGTCAGGCTCTCGCCGCGCGGCGAGATCGAGATCGACAGTCGCGGGCAAACATCGATGGCCGGCGTCTTCGCCGCCGGCGACTGCACGACGGTACCGTTCAAGCAGATCGTCATCGCCATGGGCGAAGGCGCGAAGGCCTCCCTCGCCGCGTTCGATTACCTGGTTCGTTCAGCGTAGTAGCCAGAGGACAAAGATTTGAGAAGGCAGTTTCAGAGGGTGGAAGATAGAGGACGGATTTCGGAAGACAGAGGCTGGAGAAGACAGAGAAACCGAGCGCTTGGTTTCGCGTCCGTTACACGGCGCGAAGCGCCGCAAGCAATTTTTCGGCAGCGCCGCTGACATCTCTTCGCTCTGGCAGCACGCGCCATTTGCAGCCGTGCTCGCTTACATACAGGATCGCCTTCAGGACTTGAAGATTCGACAGGCTGACGTTTCCACGCTGGCGCGGCAGACAGTCCTCGATCCGGGGATATTGCGCTGCGGTGATTTCCATTTCCCATGCCCTGGATCAATTTCACCTTGCCCAGATACGTCTCCTGCAAGAGCTTCAACGCATCCAGGTTGTCGCCTTCGATGGACAGATTCTTCGTGCTATCGAAATCCACACTTTCAGGAAATAGCTCGCGAAAACGCGCGATGTTGGCGTCGATCAGATTGGGCGAGCGCATTTTCAGTTTTTCCACATCCTTCCTTTTCCGCGGATTTTAACAACGCAAGCTCGGTTTTCAGCTTTCGCTGTTCGGCATTGATCTCCACCTTGCAGTCGAACTGTTTCTCCTTCACCAGCCGGGACGTGGCCTTATCCAGTTCACGCTCCCTGGCCCGCGCCTGTTCCGCGCGCGCCACCAGATCAGTAAGCGTCTCCTGTGACCGCGCAGATAAGGGGGAATGGCCGGAATCCGGAAAACCAAGGAAAGGCGCTGGCCGGGTCGGAAGCCGGAGTATCGGATGGACCCGGGGAAGAACGATCGTCAAGGACGATAACGACAGAAAACGACGGGTTGCCTCATTCACGCCGCTCACCCGGCGATCAAGACAATGGCCCCGAATCCGCTGTCCTCGCGCTGATCGCCGTGGCTGAACCGTCGGCTTGCGGCGGGGCATCGTCTCGCGCTATAGTTCGCTGGCGAACGGGAGAGCGCGGCAGCGCAGGAAGTATCAGCGATCCCGCCGCCGAAGGCGCAATCCACCCGGAAACGCTCAGGCAAAAGGACCGTTCGTGCAATGAACTCTGGAGAGTGGCGCCGGATTCCCCGGCGCCCACCGATGGGGCAACGCGATGCTTGTTTCAGGTCGCATCGGAAACGGGACGTGAAGATGAGCCACGGACGGCGCCATGACGCGGCGACGAGGCAATTCGACAAGGGATCGCTTCCATGCGGCCTGCGAGCGGACAGCGCGATAATCTCTCAGGTATCAAGGACAGGGGGGTGAACTCGTTGCGAGTTCACCCTTTTTGTTTTTGAAACGCCGTACCACCTTTCCAGGCAAGGATCGATATGACTCAGAAAACTGTCCTCAACGAAACACATCGCCGGCTTGGCGCCAGGATGGTCGATTTCGGCGGCTGGGACATGCCGCTGCATTATGGGTCGCAGATCGAGGAACACCACGCCGTGCGCCGCGATTGCGGCATGTTCGACGTTTCGCACATGTGCGCCGTCGACATCGCCGGCTCGCACGCGCGAGCGTTCCTCCTGCGCCTCATCGCCAACAACGTCGACAAGCTCCAGACGCCCGGCAAGGCGCTCTACAGCGCGATGCTCGATGAAACCGGCGGCGTGCTCGACGATCTGATCGTCTATTTCATCGACGAAGGCCGCTATCGCCTGGTGATCAACGCCGGCACCGCCGAGAAGGATCTGGCCTGGATGGCCGCCCGGATCGCCGAGTGGCGGTTCAACGTCGCCCATATCCCTCGCCGCGACCTGGCGATCATCGCCGTGCAGGGACCGAACGCCAAGGCCCGCGTCTGGCAGGCGCTGCCGGAGTCGCGGGCGGCCAGCGAGGCGCTGAAACCCTTCCACGCGGTCGATGCCGGGGGATGTTTCATCGCCACCACCGGCTATACCGGCGAAGCCGGTTTCGAGATCACCCTGCCCGCCGGACGCGCGGAAGACATCTGGCAAAAACTCCTGGATGCCGGCGTTCGCCCGGTTGGGCTTGGCGCGCGCGATACGCTGCGTCTCGAAGCCGGCATGAACCTGTACGGTCAGGACATGGACGAGACCGTCTCGCCGCTCGACGCCGGCCTGGCCTGGACGATCGATTTTTCCGGTCCGCGTGACGGCATCGATTTCGTCGGCAAGACCGCCCTGCTCGCCCGCCCGCAGGAAAGGCAATTCCTTGGCCTGCGGCTCGACGAGGGCGGGGTGCTGCGCGCGCATCAGAAGGTCGTCACGGCACATGGCGAAGGCGAGATCACCAGCGGCACCTTTTCCCCGACCCTGCAACGATCCATCGCCTTCGCCCGCCTGCCGCTGGCCAGCGCCGCCGGCGACACCGCGGAAATCGAAATCCGCGGCAGGCGCCTGACAGTCAGGGTCGTCAAACCCTGCTTCGTGCGTAACGGCAAGGCATTGATTTGAAAAGTCATCGGGCGCGACGGACGTGATGGACACGATGAATTGCGTGCGTTGCGCGTTGCGTTCAACCCCGTTTTTCCCCAGGAGCACGTCATGAACATTCCCGCCAATCTCAAATACACCAAGAGCCACGAATGGCTGCGCCTCGAAGCCGATGGCACGGTCACCGTCGGCATTACCGACCACGCGCAGGAGTTGCTCGGCGATCTGGTATTCGTCGAGCTGCCGGAAGTCGGCAAGGAACTCGCGGCTGAACAGGAAGCCGCGGTCGTCGAATCGGTCAAGGCCGCCTCGGACGTCTATGCGCCGATCGCGGGCACCGTCACCGCGGTCAACGCGAGTGTCCCGGAAGCGCCGGAAACGGTGAACCAGGACGCTTACGCCGCCTGGCTGTTCCGGATGAAGCCGGCCAATGCCGCCGACCTTGACGCATTGCTCGATGCCGCCGCTTACGCGGCCTGCGCGGTGGAATGAAAGACCTCGGTCACGCCGGGCACGGTGAGAAATCAACGGCTCTCCCCTGGGGTTCCACCCGGCGGGCGGATCCGGGGCAAGGCTTGAAGGCCCGGAATTCGGGCTTCCCGCCACGGGCGCCGTGTTCGCCGCCGCCGTGTTCGCCGCCGCCGTGTTCGCCGTGTTTGCATCGAGGTTTTCAGGATGATCGATCGTTTTTCATTTCCCGGACAAATCATGCCGAATTCACCCTTAAGCGTCCTCGAAAACCGTGAGGAATTCATAAACCGCCACATCGGCCCTTCGCCCGATGACATTCCCGCCATGCTGGCGGCCATCGGCGCGCCCAGCCTGGACGCGCTCATCGAAGAGACCGTTCCCGCCGGCATCCGCCTGCCCGTCCCGCCGCCGCTCGCCGCGCCGCGCCCGGAAGCCGAGGCGCTGGCCGCGCTGAAGGACATCGCGGCGAAGAACGAGATCAATAAATCGCTGATCGGCATGGGTTACGCGGACACTCTGACGCCAGCCGTCATCCTGCGCAACGTGTTGGAAAATCCGGGCTGGTATACGGCTTACACGCCGTATCAGGCCGAAATCGCCCAGGGCCGTCTGGAAGCGCTGCTCAACTATCAGCAGGTGGTCATCGACCTCACCGGCCTCGCGCTCGCCAACGCCTCGCTGCTCGACGAAGCCACCGCCGCCGCTGAAGCGATGAGCATGGCGCGGCGCGTCGGCAAGTCGAAGTCGAATCGGTTCTTCGTCGACGAAAACTGTTTTCCGCAGACGATCGACGTGTTGAAGACGCGCGCCGGCTTTTTCGGTTTTGAACTGATTTTCGGCTCGCCCGAGGATGCCGCGCTACAGGAAGTCTTCGGCGCGCTGTTCCAGTATCCGAACGACTCCGGCGAAGTCATCGACCTTACCGGTCCGATCGCCGCCGTCAAGTCCCGCGGCGGCATCGTCGCCGTCGCCGCCGATCCGATGGCGCTGGTGCTGTTGAAATCGCCGGGCGAAATGGGCGCCGACATCGCGCTCGGCTCGATGCAGCGTTTCGGCCTCCCGCTGGGTTTCGGCGGGCCGCACGCCGCCTTCTTCGCCACACGTGACGAGTACCGGCGCTCGGTTCCCGGCCGCATCATCGGTGTTTCGGTCGACGCGCGCGGCCGGGAAGCGCTGCGCATGGCCTTGCAGACGCGCGAACAGCACATCCGCCGTGAAAAGGCCAATTCCAACATCTGCACCTCGCAGGTGTTGCTCGCCAACATGGCCGGCATGTACGCCATCTACCACGGGCCGCGCGGGCTGCGCGTGATCGCCGAACGCATCCACCGGCTGACGGCGATCTTTGCCGAAGCCATGAAACGCGCCGGTATCACCGTGCTCAACACGCGCGCTTTCGATACGCTGCGGATCGATCTCGGTCCGAAAGCGCCTCGCGTCTATCTGACGGCGCTTGCCGCCGGATACAATCTGCGGCAGATCGGCGGCGTGCTCGCCGTGGCGTTCAACGAAAGAACGACGCGCGACGATCTTTCCGCGCTCATCCGGCTCGTCGCCGACATCAGCGTCGATCTCGACGCGCTGGACGGCCAGATGCAAAAAGACACGCTTCTTCCCGACGCGCTGCGCCGCGGCGATGCCATCCTGACGCACCCGGTATTCAACCGCCATCACACCGAGCACGAAATGCTGCGCTACCTGAAGCGCTTGCAGAACAAGGACATGGCGCTCGATCAGGCGATGATCTCGCTCGGTTCCTGCACCATGAAGCTCAACGCCACCAGCGAAATGATCCCGATTTCCTGGCCGGAATTCGCCGGCCTGCACCCGTTCGTTCCGCTCGATCAGGCGCAGGGCTACATGGAGATGATCGGCGAGCTGGAGAACTGGCTGAAAGCGATCACCGGCTTTGACGCCGTCAGTCTGCAACCGAATTCCGGCGCGCAGGGCGAATACGCCGGCATCGTCGCCATTCGCCGCTACCACATGAGCCGTGGCGAGGGACATCGCGACATCTGCCTGATCCCGAAGTCGGCGCACGGTACCAATCCTGCCAGCGCGCAGATGGCGGGCCTCGACATCGTCGTCGTCGACTGCGACGGAAACGGCAACGTCGATCTGGCCGACCTGAAAGCCAAGGCCGAGCGCCACGCGGACCGGCTGGCCTGCCTGATGATCACCTACCCTTCGACGCACGGCGTCTTTGAAGAGGCGATCAGGGAAATCTGCGACATCGTCCACGCTCACGGCGGCCAAGTGTATATGGACGGCGCCAACCTCAACGCGCAGGTCGGCCTGACCTCGCCCGCGCTGATCGGCGCCGATGTCAGCCACATGAATCTGCACAAGACCTTTGCCATTCCGCATGGCGGCGGCGGACCGGGCGTCGGGCCGATCGGCGTGAAAATCCATCTGGCTCCCTTTCTGGCCGACCACGTCGTGCAGCCGGTCGGCGGCGCGCAATGCCGGAACCGGGAGCAGGGCGCCGTCTCCGCCGCGCCCTGGGGTTCGGCGTCGATCCTGCCCATTTCGTGGATGTACATCGCCATGCTCGGCGGCAAGGGTCTGAGACGCGCCACCGAAGCGGCGATTCTCAACGCCAATTACATCGCCGCGCGCCTGAAGGAACATTATCCGGTTCTCTATACCGGCAAAAACGGTCGCGTCGCCCACGAATGTATTCTCGACATCCGTCCGCTCAAGGCGGTGACCGGCATCGCCGAGATCGACATCGCCAAGCGCCTGATGGATTACGGTTTCCACGCGCCGACCGTGAGTTTTCCGGTCGCCGGGACGATCATGGTCGAGCCGACCGAGTCCGAATCGAAGGCCGAACTCGACCGTTTCATCGCGGCGATGGCGTCGATCCGGGAAGAAATACGCAAGGTCGAGCAAGGCATCTGGCCGGCCGACGACAATCCCCTGAAGCGCGCGCCGCACACGCAGGCGGACATCGTTGCCGAATGGAACCGCCCGTACAGCCGGGAGGAAGCCGTTTTCCCGCTGGCCTGGGTGCGCGAAAACAAGTTCTGGCCCAGCGTCAACCGCATCGACGACGTGTATGGCGACCGCAATTTCAGAGGACAGAAATCCGAGAAAACAGAAGACAGATAAGCATGGGCGCTTCGCGCCGAATGAGACGGAAAAACCGAGCGCCCGGTTTCTCTGTCTTCTGAAATATCTGTCCTCTGTCTTCTGAACCCGAGCGCCCGGTTTTTCCTCTCTCACCCGGCGCGAAGCGCCCATGTTAATCTGTCTTCCATCTTCTGATTATCTCTGTTCTCTGATACACACCATGGCAATTACGCAGGAAGCCGTCCAGGCGGCGATCGAGGGGGTCATCGACCCGAACACGCAAAAGGATTACGTTTCGACCCGCGCGCTCAAGAATCTGGCGATCGAAGAGGGCCGGGTGTCCTTCGACATCGAGCTGGGGTATCCGGCTAAAACGCAGCTCCCGGCGATCCGCGCGGCGCTGAGCGACGCCGTGAGCGCCGTGCCGGGGGTCATCGGCGTCAACGCGAACGTCGCGGTGAAGATCGCGGCGCACGCCGTGCAGCACGGTTTGAAGCCCCTGCCGGGCGTGAAGAACATCATCGCGGTGGCTTCCGGCAAGGGGGGTGTCGGAAAAAGCACCACGGCGGTCAATCTGGCGCTGGCCTTGTCGGACGAAGGCGCCAGTGTCGGTCTGCTCGATGCCGACATCTACGGCCCGTCGGTGCCGCAGATGCTGGGGCTGACTGGCCGGCGGCCGGAAACGGAGGACGGCAGGACGCTGGAACCCTTGCGGGCCTTCGGCTTGCAGGCCATGTCGATCGGCTTCATGGTCGACATCGATTCGCCGATGGTCTGGCGCGGCCCGATGGTGACGCAGGCGCTGGAGCAGCTGCTCGGCCAGACCCGCTGGCGGGAACTCGATTATCTCGTCGTCGACATGCCGCCGGGAACCGGCGACACGCAGCTCACGCTGGCGCAGAAGGTGCCGGTGACCGGCGCGCTGATCGTCACCACGCCGCAGGACATCGCGCTGATCGACGCGCGCAAGGGCCTCAAGATGTTCGAGAAGGTCGGCATCCCCATTCTCGGGCTGATCGAGAACATGAGTGTCCACGTCTGTCCGAAATGCGGGCACGAGGAGCCTATTTTCGGCGCCGGCGGCGCGCAGCGCATGGCGGGCGACTACGGTGTCGAAGTGCTTGGCGCGTTGCCGCTGGAACTTGCCATCCGCGAGTTGACCGATGCCGGCAAGCCGACCGTCGTGGGCGCGCCGCGCTCGCGCGCGGCGGACATCTACCGGGTGATCGCCCGCCGCGTCGGCGTCAGGATCGCCGAGCGGGCAAGAGACATGAGCGCCAAGTTTCCCAAGATCGTGTTTCAGAGGACAGAACCTTGAGAAGACAGTTTCAGAAGACAGTTTCAGAAGACAGAACCTTGAGAAAACAGAAGACAGATCGGCTTGGGCGCTTTGCGCCGAGTGATGGAGGAAAAACCGAGCGCTCGGTTTTCCTGTCCTCTGTCGTCTCCAAACTCTGTCCTCGGAAACTCGTCGGTGCTTCCAGCAATCTTTGCTTGGGCGCCTTGCGCCGAGTGATGGAGGAAAACCGAGCGCTCAGTTTTCCTGTCCTCTGTCTTCTCCAATCTCTGTCCTCTGAAACTCATCATTGCTTCCAGCAATCTTCCAGAGAGCAGAACCTTGAGAAGACAGTTCCAGAGGACAGAACCTTGAGAAGACAGAAGACAGATCGGCTTGGGCGCCTTGCGCCGAGTGATGGAGGGGAAACCGAGCGCTCGCTTTCCCTGTCTTCTGTCCTCTCCACCCTCTGTCCTCTGAAACTCATCGTTGCTTCCAACAATCCCGGAAAACTGCGTGAGTTCGACGCGCTGCTCGCCCCGCTCGGATGGGAAATCCTGCCGCAACAGGCGTTCGGCATCCCCG
>JAITAJ010000266.1 GCA_031284185.1 Accumulibacter sp.
CATGAGGCCGTGTCCACGTCCGCCGAAAGCGACTTCGTCGACGGCGTCGTCAAGAAAATCGACAAGGCCGGCGGCAAGGTCACCGTGGCGCACGGGCCGCTGACCAATCTGAACATGCCGGTGATGACCATGGTATTCCGCGTGAAAGACGCCTCTTGGATCGACCAGATGCGAGTCGACGGCAGGATTCGCTTTGTCGCCGATTCGATCGGCGGCACCCTGACCATCGTGCGCTTCGAGACGGTGAAATGACCGGGCACGACGAACACGATGAAGAATCCGGGCGCAAGACCCGGATGGCCCGGCGTGTTCGCCGCGCCTGGATCGACGGCTTCGGGATGAAAGCCCCGAAAGTCCCCTTTGCCGCCGGACTGACGGCCCTGATCCTCGCGCTTGGGCCGCATGACGCGCTTCGCGCCGCCGACGAGCCTCCCGGCCGCACCCTCGCCAGCCTGCTCGATTACGCCCGGCAGAACAACCCCGAGTACGCCTCGATGCGCCATGAGGCGGACGCGGCGGCGGATCGGGCGATGCCGGCGGGCGCCTTGCCCGATCCGAAGTTTCGCGTCGAGCTGATGGACCTCACCCGCATGGGCGAACAGAATCCGACGCTCTCGCCGAGCCGGGTGGGCAGCGCCAAGTACACCGTCAGCCAGGAGATTCCTTGGTTTGGCAAGCGCGGCCTGAAGCGCGAGATTGCCGAACTCGACGCCGACGGGGCGCGGGGGAGGGCGCGCGGCGCCTGGTCCGAGATCGCGGCGCGGCTGAAGACGGCGTATGCGCAGTCCTACCTGCTGCGCCGCAACGAACGGATCACGCGCGAAATCCTGGACATCATGACGCGCCTGGAAAAAATAGCCCAGGCCCGCTATGCCGGCGGACTGGCCATGCAGCAGGACGTCATCCGCGCCCAGGTTGAGCAGACGGCGATGCGCAACGATCTGATCATGCTGGAAAACGAAGGCAACATGCTGCGCGCGCGCATCAACATGCTGCTCTCGCGCCCGGCCAACGCGCCGCTGGGCGAACCGGAAGCCCTGCCGCCCCTGCCGATTCCGGCCAGGCTCGATCACGCGGCGCTCGAAGAGCACGCGCGCGGACGCAATCCCCGGCTGTTCGCGGAAGAAGCCGCGATCCGCGCCGCCGAGAAAAAGCGCGAGCTGGCCTACAAGGAACGCTATCCCGATTTCATGCTTGGCGTAACGCCCGTGCAGTACCGGAACGCCGTCAAGGAATGGCAGGTGATGGTCGAATTCAACATTCCCCTGTGGCAGGAATCGAGGCGTTTCATGGAGCGCGAGTCCGAGGCGATGCTCTCGGCAGCCCGGGCGCGGCGCGAAGCCACGGTGGGCGAGGTGCTTTCCGAGCTGGCCGAGAACCTTTCCGGCATCGAGGCCGCCCGGCGCACGGAAGCGCTGGCCCGGACGAGCCTTCTGCCACAGGCCGAGTTGAGCTTCGACTCGGCGCTCGCCGCCTACGAGAACGGCCAGGTCGATTTCGCCACGCTGCTCGAAGCGCAGCAGCAAATCCGCAAGGCGCGTCTCGCCCAGGTTCGGGCGCAATCCGAGGCGTGGGTCCGTCTCGCCGAAATCGAGAGACTGCTGGGAGAAGACTTATGAGAGGAAGTGTGGGCGTAGCGCTCGGCGTGGTGGTCGGCGCGTTGATCGCCGGCGCCGGCGGCTACTGGCTGGAAAACGGGAACATCCCGCGCGGCGGCGCGGCGCCGGCGTCCAGCGCCGCCGCCGAAGGCGCCGTGAAGGAACGCAAGCCGCTTTACTACCGCAACCCGATGGGCTTGCCCGACACCTCGCCGGTCCCCAGGAAAGACCCGATGGGCATGGACTACATCCCGGTTTACGCGGGCGAGGAGGGCGGACCGGATGACGGACAGGCCACCGCCGGCCGGGTCAGGATCAGTACCGAAAAGGTACAGAAACTCGGCGTGCGCACCGAGGCCGCGCGGCGGCGCGCGCTCGACAGGATCGTGCGCGCCGTCGGTCGCGTCGAGCCGGACGAGCGGCGTCTGTACGCCATCACGCCGAAATTCGAGGGCTATGTCGAGCGTCTGCGCGTCAATGTCACTGGGCAGCCGGTGGGCAAGGGGCAACCGCTGTTCGACGTCTACAGTCCCGAGCTGGTTTCGGCGCAACGCGAATACGCCATTGCCGCGCAAGGGATCGGAGCGCTCCAGGACGCCGACGAACAGGCGCGGGCGGGAATGCGGCAACTGGCCGAATCGAGCCTGCTGCGCTTGAGGAACTGGGACATTTCCGCCGAGCAGATCCGCTCCCTGTCGCGCTCGGGGACGGTAAAACGCATGCTCACCTTCCGCTCTCCGGTGGCCGGCATCGTCACCGAGAAGAAAGCCTTGCAGGGGATGCGATTCATGCCGGGCGAGATGCTCTACCAGGTCGCCGATCTCTCGTCGGTGTGGGTGATTGCCGACATCTTCGAGCAGGACATCGGGCTGATCGCCTCCGGCGCCGTCGCCCGGGTGCGCATCAACGCCTATCCCGACCGGCTGTTCGAGGGCAAGGTGAGCTACGTTTATCCGACGCTCAACGCCGCCACGCGCACCGTGCCGGTGCGCATCGAACTGGCCAATCCCGAGCTGTTGCTGAAACCGGCGATGTTCGCCCAGGTAGACCTGCCGATCGAGACGCGCGACACGACGCTGACCGTACCGATCTCGGCGGTCATCGACAGCGGAACGCGCCGCGTCGTGCTGGTCGATCTGGGCGAAGGCCGTTTCGAGCCGCGCGAGGTTCGGCTCGGCGCGCGCGGCGACAGTCAGGCGGAAATTCTCGAAGGCGTGAAAGAAGGCGAGCAAGTGGTGGTCGCCGCCAACTTCCTGATCGACGCGGAAAGCAATCTCAAGGCCGCGCTGGGCGCGTTCGAGGCGCCGCGGGCCAGGCCGCGGATGGATTTTCCGGCGGCAGGGTCGGCGAGCCATCGCGCCGAAGGCATCGTCGAGGAGATCGATGCCGGATCGGACGCGCTCGGCGTGAGCCACGGCCCGGTGGAAACGCTCGGCTGGCCGGCCATGACCATGGAGTTCAAGGCGGCCAACGCGGCGCTATTGCAGGGATTGAAGCCGGGCGACCGGATCGACTTCGAGTTCGTCGAGCGTGGTCAGGGCGAATGGGTCATCACCTCGGTCAAGGTTCTGGGCGGGACGAAACCGGAGGAGGGCGCGGCGGCGCCGTCCGATGCCCGCGACGCCCACGCGGGGCATTGAAGGAGAAACGCGCCAGGCGCGTCGAATGGCCGGGAGAGAACGAGGCGCCGCGACTCACCGCCACGCGGCTCACTGGATCGAGACCTTATCCGCAGGGAATGCCCCCCCGCCGAGCGGGGGAGAGGAAGGCAGGCGGCGGCGCGAAAGGAAGCCTGCCCTGGCTTGGCACGGGAATCTTCCCCCTCCACGCCATTACGCTCCACGCTGTTCCGCTCCATGTCGCTCCGGCGGAAGATTTCCCCCGCCCATCAATGACCTGGGGAAAAGACAAGACGAAAGCCGGTGCCATTGTTGCGCGTCACCTTCGATGGGAAGGACTCCCGGCCGGCCGACCGCAGTCTCTGGGCGCTGTACCATTCGCCGCCGTCGATCCAATCGCCGCCCCGCCTCACCACATGTTGCTCGCCTGAAGACGGGCCCCTGGGATCAGTGCCGGGGGAGTTGGCGTAATAGTTCTCGCCATACCAGTCCTGCACCCACTCACCGACATTCCCGTGCATGTCGTGCAGGCCCCAGGCATTGGGCTGCTTCTGGCCCACGGGATGCGGCTTTCCACCGGAATTGGCGTCATACCACGCATACCGGCCCAGATCGTCCGTGTCATCCCCGAACGAATACGTGCTCGTCGTCCCCGCCCGCGCCGCGTACTCCCATTCCGCCTCCGTCGGCAGCCGGTATTTTTGCGCGCCTTCCTTTTCGTTCAGCCGTTTGATGAATCTCTGGACGTCATCCCAGGAAACCATCTCCACCGGATT
>JAITAJ010000282.1 GCA_031284185.1 Accumulibacter sp.
CAGTACGAAACGAAAGTCGAGGATCGCGGTATTCGCCTTTCCGGCGGGCAACGTCAAAGGATCGGCATCGCTCGCGCGCTCTACCGTGATCCTCCGGTGCCGTTCATGAACGAAGCGACAAACGCTCTGGATGCGCAGACCGAAGAAGCCGTCAACGAGGCAATTCAAAATCTGTCAGGCAATGCAGACCATGCTTTTCACAAGCCAGAATGATCGGCGCGACCTCGATGAGCTGCGCCCTTGTACCAATGATGAAAATATTTCTAGTCATGCCGGTGCGCCTCGAGAGGAAGCGGACCATGCGTATTGCACGCTTCTCGCAGATGGCGCTCAAGATTGGTGCCGATGCCTTCCCAGTCCAGGACCTCACGGTCGGAAATCACGGGCATATCCAGATTGGCGAGGATCGCGTGCGCGAGACTGGCGCTGTCGTCAACACGGTAGAGACTACGCGGATCGCCCAGCAACGCGGGCATCGCGCCTACGCCGGCGGCGACGATGGGCAGACGGCAGGCCAGCATTTCGTAGGCTTTTTGCGGAAAGCAATAGCGCCCGAAGGAGGTGTCCTTCAGATAAATGACGCCGACGTCGATGGCGTTGAAAAGCAGCGCCGTATCGCGATGCGGCAGACTGCCGAGGTAAATGACGTCCTCTCGCCGTGGCGGCGGCAAATTTTTGTCGACGGGGCCGGCCAGCACGAGACGCGCCGCCGGACGCTTGGCGGCGACTTGCGGCCAAGCGTCGTAGAGCGCGTCGATTCCGCGCGCGCGCAGCAGCCCGCCCGCCGTTCCGACCAGCGGCGCGTCCGGCGGCAGACCGAGCGCGCGCCGGCAGGTGGCCTTGTCTTGCGGATAAAAAACGTCCCCGTCGATGGCGCTGGGCAGGGCGAGTACCTTGCCTGTCGCGCGGTAGACGGTTTCGACCCGTTCCTTCAACAATTCGCTGGTGGTCGTGACCAGCGCGGCCTGCCGCAAGGCGCGACGTAGCGCGGCGATCATGCCGGGAATCCTGGCTTGGCCGAAACCTTCGAAATTGTCATAAAGATCGATGGCGTAAGGGGTGCGCAGACGCCTCGCCAGCCATTGCGCCAATATCGCGTGCGGAATGTCGGAAGCGCCGATCAGCATTTCAGGCTCGAATGCGCGCAGACGATGCAGGACGTGCGCCGGATAGCGCGCGAGTCCGGGCAGAATCAGGCGGCCGAGCGAGCGCGACTCCCAGCGCAACCGTCCATTCGCCGATCCGGCTTCATGTTCCCACTCGCCTTCCTCGTGCCTCTGATAGCTCAGGCAGAAACAGCGCACGTCGTGCCCGAGGCGCGCGAGTTGGCGGGGGAATTCGTACAAGCGGGCATAGCGGTCGACGATGACGTCCTTGCCCATGTATTGCCGCTTGCATAAAAAGGCGACGCGCACCTCATTTCCCCGATAATTTGCCGGCGGCGGCAAGCGCGGCGGCGACGACCTGATCCATATTGTAATAACGGTATTCCGCCAGCCGTCCGATGAAAGTCACGCCTTGCTCTTTTGCCGCGCGCGAGAGATAGCGCTGGGAGAGCGCCTCGTTATCCGTGCCCGGAATCGGGTAATACGGTTCGCCCTCGGCGACCGGATATTCGCGCGTGATCGACGTGCCGGCGTGCGTTTGCCCGGTGAGATGCTTGTATTCGGTGATGCGCGTGTAGGCGTGCTCGTTCGGATAGTTGACCGTTCCGACTTCCTGATAACGCGCGGTATGCGGCAAATGCTCGTGCTCGAAGCGCAGCGAGCGGTAAGGCAGGCGTCCGTAACAATGGTCGAACCATGCGTCGAGCGGCCCGGTGTAAACGACGTGCGGTATTTTTCCGCCGTTCGCGGTTCGGTCCAGCAAGGCTTCCCTTTGCGCCAGAAAATCCATGCCGAGCTTGAGTTCGATGTTCGGATGATCGAGCATGGCGGCGAACATCTTCGTGTAGCCGCGCAGGGGCATGGTCTGGAATGGGTCGGTGAAATAGCGATCGTCCGTGTCGGTACGCACCGGGATGCGCGCGGCCACTCCGGCTTTCAGTTGCGACGGCTCCAGTCCCCATTGCTTGCGCGTGTAATTCAGAAAGAATTTTTCATACAGGTCGCGCCCGACGGAGGCGAGCACCACGTCCTCGCTGGTGCGGATCGGGTCGCGCGCTTCGCGCACGCGGGCGAAGAAAGCCGCCGCGCCCGCTTCGTCGAGATTCAATCCGTACAGCCGGTTGAGCGTGTCGCGGTTGATCGGGAACGGGTAGGCGACGCCATTCACCACGCTGCGCACGCGATGTTCGTAAGGCCGCCATTCCGTAAACCGCGACAGGAAGTCGAAGACTTGCTCATCCTTGGTATGGAAGATGTGCGGGCCGTAACGGTGGATCAATACGCCGTGGGCATCGTATTCGTCATAGGCGTTGCCGGCGACGTGCAGACGTTTGTCGATGACCCGTACCGTGCGTCCCGCCTCCGCCAGCGCGCGAGCTGTCGTGGCGCCCGGGCCGCCCGCGCCCCCCACGCTGTAGTCGAGCAGGGCCCGATACCCCCAATTTCATGTCGGGAGGCCGTTGTTACCCCCACGCC
>JAITAJ010000299.1 GCA_031284185.1 Accumulibacter sp.
CTTCAGCACATGAAGACGCTGTTGCAGGGCACGGCGAGTACGACGGCGGTAATCCACGCAACGAAGCCGCCTGAACGCAGGTATCCGCAAGCGCCCCTTGTCCAGACGCTGGCGCAGGCCATGCTCCCGGCGGACCAGCCGCGCCCGCTGGCGGCTTTCCTGACGCCGATCCTGGAGACAGGCCGATGAGGGCCGGACGAATCGACGGAACACTGTGGCAGCTCCCGGATGCGGCGCTGTGGCAGTTCTCCGGTCAGTACTGTGGCAACTTCCGGCAAACGCCATTGGTCGGGCCGTCACTGCCCGCCGCAGTGACGGCCCGGACGACTGCCGCAACAATGCGGGTCGGCGCTGTTTCGGATTAAATGCCACGCACGTGACGATGCTCTGATAGACTGTTGCTGCTTGACCTGCCGGCGGGTTTGAACACCGGAACCTGGCGTGGAACGACCACGCCGCCCGATGGCGCAGGTTCCTGCAAGCGTCGCTCCGGTTTCCCGGAGGGAACCAAGCCCGGCACACCCCCGGCTCAATCTGGTGTGCGATCCCACCCACGGGATGAGCCTTTTTCTTCTTCGACCGGCTTCGCCGATCCTCCCTTCCAGAGAACTGGCACAGCGTGCCGAGCCGTTTTCCTCTGTTTCCTCTGCTTCCTCTTCCCCTGTTTTTCCTTTCTCTTTTCACAGGAGGTATCCATCGTCGTCCTTGCATTTCCTCCGCCCGATCTTCCCACAGGAAGCAAGGCGGAGGTCTCATTCGAGACCACGGGCGCGCTGAACGCCCGGCCCTCGCCCTTCGGGGATCTCGCCTCAAGCGAGTTGGCAATAACACTGACCCTTGGTTTTTCAGCAGAAATCACCGACAACTGATGGAAGAGGAATATTCGATGGACGACTTGACTTACACCCTGCGGCAGCTTTGCCAGCGCAACCGCGACGGCAGTTTTGCGACACAGGCCGACCGGCAGCGCTCGCTCGCCCTGATGGCGCGCCAGATGCATGAAGCCGGTTTTCGCCAGATGCGCGCCCCCTCGCTCAAGGGCAAACACGTTGATGTCCTGCTCCAGCGCTGGAAGGCCGAAGGTTTATCCGCCGGCACGCGCAAGAACCGCTTGGCGCACCTGCGCTGGTGGGCGGAGAAGGTCGGCAAGGCGGGGATTCTGCCGGCGGACAACGCCAGGCTGGGCATTCCCGAACGGCGTTATGTGACTCAGGAGAACAAGGCGAAGGTACTGGGCGACGGGCTGGACAGGATCACTGACGCCCATGTGCGCATGAGCCTGAAATTACAGGCGGCTTTCGGACTGCGCCGCGAAGAGTCCATCAAGTTCCAGCCTGGCGTTGCCGACCGGGGCGACCATATCGCCATTCAGGGTTCCTGGGCCAAGGGCGGACGGGATCGGACGATACCGATCACGACGCCGGAACAGCGTGCCGTGCTCGACGAAGCAAAAAGCCTGGCGGGCGCCGGTTCCTTGATCCCGGCAGGCAAGAACTACATCCAGCAGCGGCAGGTCTATGACGGGCAATGCAAGCAGGCGGGATTGAGCAAGATGCACGGGCTGCGGCATCGGTATGCGCAAACGCGCTATGAAGCGCTGACGGGCTGGCCTTCGCCCAAGGCCGGCGGGCCCAGGGCAAACCAGCTCGATTCGGCACAACGCCAATGGGATCGAGAAGCCCGGCAGCAAATCAGCCGCGAACTCGGACATGAACGGATCGCGGTCACGGCGATTTATCTGGGCAGTTAAAAATGATC
The DNA here is from genome assembly GCA_031284185.1 of Accumulibacter sp. GTDB lineage: Bacteria > Pseudomonadota > Gammaproteobacteria > Burkholderiales > Rhodocyclaceae > Propionivibrio. Next base: position 1,759 of record JAITAJ010000299.1, read on the forward strand.
CTTCACGCCCGGCCAGAATTCACAATTCATCGAACGCGACCAATCCCCGTTCCGGCATGATCGCTTTGCGTGCCAGGGCAACGATGTTTCGCACCGCCACGGGGTGTTCGTTCCTCAGCAAGAGGTCGTCGATGACGCCGTGCAGGCCGTTGAAGAGGAAGGTCGCGGCAAGGCGCGGGTCGTCGGCGCGCCATACACCTTGCGCGTGTCCCTTGCGCAGCAGCGCGATCAGTGTCTGCATGAATTTTCGATCCGATGCGCTCCAGCGCGGCGGCGCGATGCTGAACACGATGTCATGCAACGGCCCCATCATGAGATCGCTCTCGCAGACCGCTTCGACCCAGGCGTCGAGTTGACGCCGGAGATCGTCGGGCGGACAGGCCGTCATCGCCGCGTCGACGCGCGCCTCGAAATCACCGATGACCTGCTCGCGCAAGGCATTGGACAAAGTGGCCTTGGATTCGTAGTGATGATAGAACGTGCCCTTGGCGATGCCGGCGCGCAGGACGATATCGTCAATGGTCGTCTCGTTGACGCCTTTTTCCAGAAACAGCGCCGCCGCCGCGTCCAGCAGTTTGCGGGCGCTGTGCCGCCCGCGCGGCTGGGTCCTGCGCGCCGCCAGAAAAACCTTGGATGTCGCGGATGCTTTATTGGTAGTCAAGTGGGTTCCTTCATGCGTTCCGTTACAGCGATCGCCATCAGGACGAATTTTCCGCCCTCTGCCCGATTATGAACAGACATTGACGATTACGGCGTTGATTTCAAATTTATTCCCCGCGCTCTTGGCGCGGGGGCTAATTTTGGGGGGTTCCAAGGGGGGCGAAGGAACATAGCCCCCTTGGTCAAGGGCGGGGTCAATACCCTGCCCGCGAAGCAAAAGTTTATTCGCGCTTGTGCTTTCCCGGCGTGCAATCTGGATAAAAACCGACTGTCGGTCGGATATAATCCGCTTTTTCCGACTTCCAGTCGGTTTTATCGGGAAAGTGGAATCATGCGCGAACCTTCATCCAGCAAACCGTCATCCGGCGAACCGTCGCCCGGCACGTCGTGGAAAGCCGTTGCCGTGGCCGTCGTGTGCGTCGTCACCATCGTCGCCCTGTTGTGGTTCTGGCGTTTCCTCCGGAGCGAAGGTCCGGGATGGCAACAGCCGGGCGCGCTCGATGTGGTGGCGATGCGCGTGGTCGCCGAGTCAGCGCCGGTGCGACTGGAGGCGCTGGGCGAGGTGCGCGCGGCGCGTCAGGTGACGCTCTCCAGCGAGGCGGGCGGACGGGTTTCGGTCATTTCGTTCGAGCCGGGCCAGCGCGTCGGAGCCGGGGACGTGCTGCTTCGGCTCGATGATGCCGTCGAGCAAGCTGATCTGGCCGCCGCCCGCGCCAACGCCCTGTTCGCGCGTCAGCGTCTGGAACGCGCCGCGGAACTGATCGTCAACGGCGCGGTTTCGCGCGAGACGCTGCAACAGCGCCAGGCCGAACACGATCAGGCCGCGGCGCAGGCGCGGCAACTGGAGGCGCGCATCCGCCAGAAGCAGATCCGCGCGCCCTTCGCGGGCGAACTGGGGCTGCGTCAGGTGGATTTGGGGCAATACGTCAACGCGGGCGAGCGCGTCGTGAGCCTGACCGATCTGGAGACGCTCTACATCCATTTCGATGTGCCGCAGCAGCAACTGGCGCGGCTGGAAATCGGCCAGACCGTCGAAGTGCGGAGCGACGCGGCGGACGCGAAGGTCTTACACGCACATATCAGCGCCATCGAGCCGCAGATTGGCCGTGATACGCGCAACGTCACCGTTCAGGCGACGCTGAAAAACGAAGGCCGCGTGCTCTGGCCGGGCATGTACGTGACCGCCGCCGTGGTGCTGCCGTCAGAACCCGGCGCGCTGCTGACGCCGGTTTCGGCCATCATGACCGCGCCTTCCGGCGATGCCGTCGCCGTGGTGCGGGAACTCTCCGCCGACATGACCGGCAAGGTCGAGATCGTGCCGGTGACGACCGGGCGGCGTCTGGATGATCGGGTGGTGGTCACGCGCGGACTGCACGCGGGCGATGTCGTCGTCACCGAGGGACAGGTGCGCCTGCAACCGGGCGCGGTGGTGCGCGTGACGGACAAGGCCGCGCAAAACCAAAGCCTTCCGCCGGGAGGCGAACGATGACCTTCACCGATCTCTTCATCCGGCGTCCCATCCTGTCGCTGGCGGTCAGCATGTTGATTCTGCTGACCGGCGTCGCCGCGTTCTTTTCGCTGCCGGTGCGCCAGTATCCGAAGATGGAAAGCGCGACCATCGTCGTGACCACGCTCTTCCCCGGCGCGACCCAGGAGGTCATGCAGGGCTTCGTCACTACGCCGATCGCCCAGTCCATCGCCAGCGCCAACGGCATCGAATATCTGCTGTCGACTTCCACCCTCGGGCGCAGCGAAATCAAGGCCAAGCTCACGCTCAACGCCAACGCCGACCGCGCCATGACCGAGGTGTTGAGCAAAATCCAGCAGGTCAAGTACCTGCTTCCCGAAGGCGTCTATGACCCGGCAATCGAGAAGATCACCGACGGCGTTTCGGCGGTGCAATATGTGGCATTTCTCAGCGACCGGCAGAGCATTCCCGAGATCACCGACTTCATCACCCGCATGGTGAAACCGCTGATAACCTCGGTGCCGGGCGTGGCCTCGGTCGACGTGTATGGCGGGCAGGCGTTTGCCATGCGCCTGTGGGTCGACCCGGCGAAGCTCGCCGCGCGCGGCCTCACCGCGACGGATCTGGCCGAGGCGCTACGCGCCAATAACGTGCAGGCCGCGCCCGGCGCGCTGCGCGGCAAGGACACCCTGATCCCGATCACTGCGGCCACCGATCTGCGCGACATACAGGCGTTCCGTGACATGGTGATCAAGCGCGGCGACGGCGGCGTCGTGCGCCTCTCCGATGTCGCCGCCGTGGAATTGGGCGGGCAAAATTACGACAGCAGCTTTATGGAACACGGCGAGCGTGGTGTGGCGCTGGGCGTTTCGCCGACCCCGGACGGCAATCCGCTGGAAATCGTCGCCGGAGTCACCGCGCTCCTGCCGGACCTGCAACGGGCGGCGCCGCCCGGCCTGAAAATCATCAACAGCTTCGACATGGCGCGCTTCGTCGATGCCTCCATCGACGAGGTGATAAAAACCTTGCTGGAAGCAGTCGTTATCGTCGTCGCGGTGATCTTCCTGTTCCTCGGCGCGTTTCGCGCGGTGCTCATCCCTATCGTCACCATCCCGCTGTCGCTGGTCGGCGCGGCGGCGCTGATGCTCCTCTTCGGCTTTTCGATCAACCTCCTGACCCTGCTGGCGATGGTGCTCTCCATCGGCCTGGTGGTCGACGACGCCATCGTGGTGGTGGAAAACATCCACCGCCACATCGAGGATGGACTCTCGCCGGTCAAGGCGGCGCTCCTCGGCGCGCGCGAAATCGTCTGGCCGGTGATCGGCATGACCGTCACATTGGCGGCGGTCTATGCGCCGATCGGACTGATGGGCGGGCTGACCGGCGCCATGTTCAAGGAATTCGCCTTCTCCCTGGCATGTGCGGTCATCGTCTCGGGCGTCGTCGCCCTGACGCTCTCGCCGATGATGAGCAGCTTCCTGCTCGACGCGAAACGCTCCGAGGGACGCCTGGCGCGGCGCATCGAGCGCGCCATGCGCGGCCTGGGAGAAGCCTACGGCCGCTTGCTGGCGCACACGCTACATGCGCGCGCGGCGGTGCTGCTGGTCTGCGTAGCGGTGCTGGCCGGCATCGTGACGATGTTTCTGGACGTGCGGCGCGAGCTGGCGCCGGGCGAGGATCAAAGCTACCTGTTCGTGCAGATCAAGGCGCCGCAGTATGCCAACGTCGAGTACACGGAGCGCGTGGCGCGCGAAGTGGAAAAGCTGTTCCAGCAATTGCCCGACTACGACGGCGGCTGGCTGTCGAACGGCACGGGCGGGCAGAACGATGGTTTCGGCGGCGTCAACCTCAAGGATTGGCGCGAACGCAAGATGAGCGCCGACGAGGCCGAAGCCTTGCTCAACGGACGATTCTCCGGCATCACCGGCGCCTCGGTGACCGCTTTCCAGGCCGCGGCCCTGCCGGCCGGCAGCGACGGCCTGCCGGTGAAGATGGTGCTGCGCGCGCCGCAGGGCTTCGCTGAACTGTACCAGGCGCTCGAAACCATCAAGGGCGCGGCCTGGGGCAGCGGCCTCTTCGCCTACGTCGACAGCGATCTGGTCTTCGACAGTCCGCAGGCGCGCCTGTCGATCGACGCGGCCAAGGCGGGCGAGATGGGCGTGCGCATGCGCGACGTGGCCGATACCCTGGCGACGCTGGTCGGCGAGAACACCATCAACCGCTTCAACTGGTTCGACCGCGCCTACGACGTCATCGCCCAGGCGCCGCAAGACAAACGCCGCGCGCCGGAAGACCTGACCGGCTACTACGTGCGGACGCGCTCCGGCGCGCTGGTGCCGCTCTCCACGGTGGTCGACGTCGAAATGCGGCCCGAAGCCAACCGGTTGGCGCAGTTCAACCAGATGAAC
>JAITAJ010000338.1 GCA_031284185.1 Accumulibacter sp.
CCGGGGGAGATGGAAAAACCGGGCGCTCGGGTTCAGCGAGGTTGGGGCGAGCAAGGCGAGGTGTCCATCCCGAGGGGTGGCGTAGGGGACGATGGCGATCGTCCCGTGGGCGGGCGGATTGCCATCCACCCCGACGATCCTGGTCACGTTCCCCTCCGCTGCTTAGCCGTCCGGTGATCCTCCCTGCCGAAGTTCGACGGTATTTCGACCATTGCCCCTGCTTTGTCGGGTTTCAGAGGACAGAGGACAGAAGACAGAAGACAGAGGACAGAAGACAGATCGGCTTGCGGCGCGTCGCGCCGGGCAGGGGACGCAAAACCGAGCGCTCGGTTTTTCCATCTCCCCCGGCGCGACAGCGCCGCAAGCTCATCTGTCTTCTGTCCTCTCAAACCGCTGTCCTCTGAAATCTGTCCTCTGAAACCTGTCCTCTGAAACTCTGATACCATAGCGAGGAAAAGTTTTACCGCAGCAGCCTCAACCGCAGTCAGTCTGTTTTTTTCCATAAAATAATCAAGGAGATAGATCACCATGAAACGCAGAATTCTTCTTCTTTCCGCCTTGGCCGTGCTGGGTGCCGCAAGCCTGCCCGCCTATTCGGCCGACAAGGTCGTTGTCAAGATCGCCGGCATGAAGCCCGATGGCGAGCCGGAAACGGTGGGCATGAAACTGTTCGCCAAGTACGTCATGGAAGCCACCCAGGGCAGGTACGATGTCCAGGTCTTCCCGAACAGCCAGCTCGGCAAGGAAGACGCTTACATCGCGCAGACGCGCAAGGGCATCATCCAGATGTGCGCCACCGGAACGCAGACTTCATCGCTGTTCCCGGCCATGGCCATGCTCGAAACACCGATGCTCTACGACAGTCTCGATCATGCCCACCGGGCGATGAACGGCGAGACCTTCAAGCTGATCAACAAGGGCTTTGCCGAAAAATCCGGCATGACGCTGATCAACGCCTTCCCGCTCGGCTTCCGTCACTTCTACACCAAGAAGCCGATCAACACCATCGACGACCTCAAGGGTCTGCGCATGCGCGTGCCGAACATTCCGCTATACCTCGAATTCGCCAAGCAACTCGGGCAAAGCGGTCAGCCGATGCCGTTCGCGGAAGTCCCGTCGGCGCTCGATCAGGGCACGATCGACGGCGGCGACAGCCCGTTTGCCGACATCGTCGCGCTCAAGATGTACGAGATCACGCCGAACATCACCCTGTCCGGCCACATCCTGGTCATCCACGGCCTGTACATCAACAACGACTTCTACGGCAAGCTGTCGCCGGAAGACAGGAAAATCTTCGACGACGCCGCCAGGCGCTCCGCCGAGGACGTCTGGCAGATGGCCGCCGACGTCGAGAAAAAGGCGATCGATGAAATCACCAAGGGCGGCGGCAAGATCGTGACCCCGAACGCCGAATTCAAGGCGGCGCTGCGCAAGGCCGGCGAGGGCACGTGGGAACTGTTCGCCAAGACGGTGCCCAATTACAAGGAAATCCTGGATAGCACGCTTCAGTACCGCTGAGCGCTCTCCAGTCACCAAACGGCGAGTTGGAAATTCTTCCCGCGGGAAAATCCGCGGGAAGGTCTCTCCCAGGCGTTGCGCGTCCGCGCCATGTAGCGGATGATCGGCGTTCCGGCGTTCTTGCCCGCGGCATTCCGGCCAAAACGAGGGATACGGTCAGGCGCCTGTGAGGATCTTCAAATGAATATCGAATCAAGGGGGGCGAAATGAGTGAACTTCTACCGGAAAAGCCGCAGGAGAGCGAAAGCAGGGCCGAGGTGGCTTTCCAGGCGTTTTGCGCCATTGTCTTTCTGGGCATGATCGGCATGGTCTTTTACAACGCGGTGCTGCGTTACGTCTTTCGGTCGAGCTTCGCGCCAAGCGAGGAATGGTCGCGTTTTCTCTTCATGTACATCACCTTTTTCGGGTCGATCGAGGGTTTCTACCGTGGCCGCCACATCGCGGTCGACATGCTGACCGGCATGTTGTCCGGCATCACCAAGAAGAGCGTGGACATCTTCGCGCAGCTTCTCGCGCTGGCGGCGCTCCTGCTGCTCGCCATCGGCGGCATCTCGCTGGTCCAGCAGACGATCGATACCAAGACCGTGGCCACCGGGGTCAACATGGCGTTCATCAACGGCACCCTGCCGGTCATGGCCTTTTCCGTGATCGCCATCCGCGCGCGCGAGCTTTGGCGGACCATCAAAAGGCCGGCGTCGGCCTTCCTGAAAAAGCCGAAGGAGTTCTGAACATGGAGCTGATCATCTTTCTCGGCAGTCTCTTCTTCTTCCTGTTTCTGAACATCCCGATCGCTCTGGTAATGGTGCTCTCGGCCATCGTGCTGATGTTCTATTCGGGTTTCGTCGATTTCATGATCATCCCGCAGGCGATGGTCGACGGCGTCAACAATTATCCGCTGATGGCCATCCCGTTCTTCGTCTTCGCCGGCGAGATCATGGCTCAGGGGGGCCTCTCGAAGCGCGTGATCCTGCTCGCCCAGTTGATGATCGGGCGCGTCAAGGGCGGCCTGGGCTACGCGACCATCATCGCCAGCATCATCTTCGCCGGGCTGATGGGCAGTTCGGTCGGCGAGGCCGCCGCGCTGATGGGCATCCTCTATCCGATGATGAAGGACGCGGGTTACAACCCCGGTCGCGCGGGCGGCATCATCGCCTCGGGCGCGATCCTCGGGCCGATCATCCCGCCGTCGGCCAATTTCATCCTGCTCGGCGCCACCGTGGAGCTGTCGATCACCAAGCTGTTCATGATCGGTCTGGTGCCGGGGCTGCTCATCGGTCTGGCCCTGCTGGTGATATGGTTCTTCATCGTGCGCATCGACGGTTATTCGGAAACCATCACCTTCAGCCGCGAGGAGGGCGTCAGAATCCTGAAGGAATCGACGCCGGCCTTCCTGCTGCCGGTGTTTCTGCTCGGCGGCATCCGCTTCGGCGTGTTCACGCCGACCGAGGGCGGCGCCTTCGCGGCGGTCTATGCGATCCTGGTGACCACGTGCTATTACCGCGAGCTGTCGTTCCGCAAGCTCTTGCGCGTCTCCGCCGCCGCCGCGCGCAGTACCGCCGTGGTGATGCTGATCGTGGGCGCCGCGTCCGCCGTCGGCTGGTTCATCACCTCGGCCCAGATCCCCTCGCAGAGGGCTGCCTTCTTCGAGCCGCTGGTGCCGACGCCGACCCTGCTGCTGCTCTCGATCATGGTCTTCCTGTTCGCGGCGGGCATGGTCATGGATCTGACGCCGAACATCCTGCTGTTCGCGCCGGTCTTCTATCCGCTGATCAAGATGGCCGGCATCGATCCGTACTTTTTCGGCCTCCTGTTCGTGCTCAACGTCGGCATCGGCGTCATCACCCCGCCGGTGGGCACGGTGCTCTTCGTCGTGTGCGGCTCGGCGGGCATCTCGCTGGGGCCGCTGGTGCGCAAGATGGCGCCGTTCCTGCTCATGGAAATCACCATGCTGTTCCTGCTGCTCCTCTTCCCGAATCTGTCGATCATTCCGATGAAGTGGCTGACTTGAGATGATGGACATCGGCGGCAAGACCTGCTTCGTCTTCGACCTGGATGGGACGGTTTACCTCGGTGACCGTCCCATCGAGGGGACGATCGATTTCATCAAGCGCAATCTGGCGCGGCGCGAGATCGTTTTTCTGACCAACAACACGTCGAAGAATCTGGACGACTACGTCAGGAAACTCGCCGGATTCGGCATCGCCGTCGGCCGCGAGAAAATCCTCTCGCCGCTGCTGCCGCTGACCGACTATCTGCGGGAACACGGACTTTGCCACATCTACCCGGTCGGCAACGCCAGTTTCCAGACTTACCTGAGAGAAAGCCTGCCGGACGTCGACTTTACCTGCGGCGAGGCGTGCCAGGCGGTCGTTCTTGCCTACGACACCGAACTCACCTATCGGAAGCTGGCGGAATCCTGCCTCGCGCTGCAACGTCCGCAGGTGCGCTTTCTGTCCACCCACCCGGATCTGGTCTGCCCGTCGGCGCAAGGCCCGCTGCCGGACGCCGGGAGCTTCGTCAAGCTGTATGAGGCCGCCACGGGCAGACTGCCCGAAGTGGTCTTCGGTAAACCCGACCCTTTGATCCTTGCGCCGGTGCTGAAGCGTTTTTCGCGCGAGGAAATGGTCATGGTCGGCGACCGCCTGACGACCGACAAGCGGCTGGCCGAAAACGCCGGCATCGATTTCATCCTGGTGCTCTCCGGCGAGGCGAAGCGCGAGGATCTGCCGAAGCTCTCCCGCCAGCCGACGCTGGTGCTCGACGACCTCGGCGCGCTGTAGGAATCACCATGCAAGGCTCCGGCGCCTACGAACTCTCCATGATCCTCGGCGCGGCGGCGCTGCTGTTGTGGGGGGTGCGCATGGCGCGTACCGGGGTGATGCGCACCTACGGCGCGCAAATCCGCCGCACCCTGCCGCGCGCCCTGAACAACCGTTTCGTCGCGCTCTTGACCGGCGCGGGCGCCGCGACCATCCTGCAAAGCTCGATCGCGGTGGCCGTCTTCACCTCCGGCCTGGCCGCCGTCGGCTCCATTCCGGTGATCGACGGCCTGGTGCTGCTGCTCGGCGCCGATGCCGGCAGCGCGGTGGTCGCCGCCCTGCTCACGCTGAATCTCAAGGCGCTGTGGCCGATCCTGATGTTCGCCGGCTACCTGATGCATTCGATCTACAGCGATACCGACTCCCCGCTCAAGCAGTTCGGCCGCATCTGCCTGGGGATCGCCATGATCCTCATCGCGCTGACTTTCATGAGCCAGGTGTCCGCCGCGCTGGCCGCCAGCGGCCTGATCCGAACTCTCATTTCCTCGCTGGGCGACGAGCTGCTGATCGCTGTGTTGCTGTTCGCCATCCTGACCTGGCTCGCGCACTCGTCGATCGCCATCCTGCTGTTCTGGGCCTCGCTGGTCCAGGCCGGGATCACCGCCGACGCCGGGCTGATTCTGGCCGCCGTGCTCGGCATCAACCTGGGCAACGCCGCGCCGCCGATCGTCATGACCTGGAATCAGGCCGCCGCGGCCCGGCGCATCGTCGTCGGCAACGGCCTGTTCAAGCTGACCGGCGTGCTCATCTGCTTCGTCGGGCTGCGGCTGATCGAAGGCTTGTACGGGGTCCTGCCCGGCGCGCCGAGCTTCCGCGTGGTGATCCTGCACATCCTGTTCAACTGCGCGCTGATCCTGGTGTTCACTCCCTTGGCCGAGCCGACGGCCCGCTTCCTCGAACGCATGTTCGTCGAACCGCCCAAAAGGGCCGACGACATCGGGCCGAAATACATTCCCGGCGGGACCGAGACGACGGGGAAAATCGACCTGCTGCCGATCACCGCGCTCTCGCGCGAGGTGCTGCGGATTCTCGGAACCTTGCAGTCCATGCTGGAGATGACCCTGGACATGCTGCTGTCCGGCAATGGCGACGAGGCCCAGGAAATCACGCGCATGGAAGAAAAGGTCAACGTGCTCTACAGGGCCGTGCGCGCCTACGCGGTCGATCTCACGCGCCGGGGCGTCGTCGACGAGCCGGATCTGCGGCGGATCACCGCGCTCTTGCGCTATACCGCCAGCCTGGAAAATGCCGGCGACGTCATTTGCAAGACGATGCTCGGCATTCCAGACGACATGAAAAAGGCGGGCAAGAAATTCTCCGAGGAAGGGAAGGCGGAGCTTGACACGCTGTTCCATTTTCTGATCGGCAATACGCAGCTCGCGGCGGAAGTCGTCATGGCCTGGCACCCGGTGAG
>JAITAJ010000374.1 GCA_031284185.1 Accumulibacter sp.
AGGCAGACACCATGCTTGCCGAACGCATCGAATCCTGGTTTGACGAGGCCACCCAAAGAGGGGTGAAGCAAGGTATGCAGCAAGGTATGCAGCAAGGCCGAGTCGAAGGTCGGCTGGAAGGTCAGGCCAATATTCTGTCCAAACAGTTGAAACTCCGTTTTGGCAAATTGCCGCCGGAGGCCGTCGAGCGGCTCTCCCGCGCGACGCAGGACGAACTCGACGCCTGGGGCGAGGCGATCCTTTCGTCGCCGACGCTGGCAGCAGTGTTTCAGAGGATAGTTCCAGAGGACAGAAGCTAGAGAGAACAGAAGACAGAGAAACCGAGCGCTCGGTTTTCCCTTTCCCACTCGGCGCGAAGCGCCGCAAACTCATCTGTCTTCTGTCCTCTCAAACCTCTGTCTTCTGACCCAGACCGAGCTCCTGTATCTTGCGGGTAATCGTGTTGCGCCCGATACCCAGCGCCAACGCGGCTTCGACGCGCTTGCCGCCGGTGTGCGCCAGGGCGCGGTTGATCAGGACGCGCTCGAAGGCGCCGACGAGCTTTTCATGCACCGGGCCGCCGCCACAGGCGAGCATCTGGTCGACCGCCCGCGCCAGGGCGCTTTCCCAATCCGCCACGTCGGCGCTCGCCGGCGCCGATTCGCGCACTTCCGGCGGCAGATCGCCAACGTCGATCAGTTGACCGGGCGCCATGACCGTCAGCCAGTGACAGAGATTCTCCAGCTGCCGGACATTGCCCGGAAAATCCACGGCGGATAGTTGCCGCAAGGCCGCTTCGGAAATGCGCTTGGCGTCGATGCCGAGATCCCGGGCGCTTTTTTGCAGGAAATGACGCGCCAGGATCGGGATGTCCTCGCGCCGCTCGCGCAGACTCGGCAGACGCACCCGAATGACGTTCAGGCGATGAAACAAATCTTCACGGAACAAGCCTTCCTTGACCCGCGCTTCGAGATTCTGGTGCGTGGCGGCAATGATGCGCACGTTGGCCCGGATCGGCAAGTGCCCGCCGACACGATAGAAATTGCCGTCGGACAGGACGCGCAACAAGTGCGTCTGCAACTCGGCCGGCATGTCGCCGATCTCGTCGAGGAACAGCGTGCCGCCTTCGGCCTGCTCGAAGCGGCCGTGGCGCTGCGTGGTCGCGCCGGTGAAGGCGCCGCGCTCGTGACCGAACAGCTCGGATTCGAGCAAATCCTTGGGAATCGCCGCCGTGTTGATGGCGATGAACGGTTTGTCCGAACGCGGACTGTGCCGATGCAGGGCGCGCGCCACGAGCTCCTTGCCGGTTCCCGATTCTCCGGTGATCATCACCGTCGCCGAGGACTGGGAGAGACGTCCGATGGCGCGAAACACTTCCTGCATGGCCGGCGCCTTGCCGAAAATCTCCGGCACCATGCCGACTTCGTTGACCGCGCCAACCTGGTGCATGCTCTCTTCGATGGCCCGCCGGATGAGTTCCAGCGCCTGGTCGACGTCGAAGGGCTTGGGCAGGTACTCGAAGGCGCCGCCCTGAAAAGCGGCGACCGCGCTGTCCAGATCGGAATAGGCGGTCATGATGATCACCGGCAGCGTCGGGAAACGCTCCTTGACCTTTTTCAGGAGATCCAGCCCGGATTCCCCCGGCATACGAATGTCGGACACGAGGACTTGCGGCGCCTCGCCGCTCACTTCGAGCTGCGACCAGGCTTCGCTGGCGGAAGCGAAGCACTTGAAGGGAGTCCGCTCGCGCGACAGCGTTTTTTCCAGCACCCAGCGGATCGACTTGTCGTCGTCGACAATCCAGACAGGTTTCATCAGAAACTGACTCCGGTGGGAAACCTCCCCGGAGAGGGAATGATCGTACATGAAAGAGGCATGTGGTTCCCCATGGGTCGCCGCCCGGTGACGGGCGTGGATTGGAACATTGACTTCTTGGGCATCGTGATCGGGATTACAAGTCTTAGCAAATAGCGTGCCACTGGAAAAAAGCGCGGCCCGCGCCGCGGCGGATCGATCGGCGCTTCCTCAGATCGTCGATTTGCCGTCGCCCAGGCCAAGCGGCAAGCGGAGGATGAAACAGGTATGGCCCGGCCGGCTCTGGCATTCGATGGTTCCCTGGTGTTGCAGGATGAAGCTCTGCGCCAGGGTCAGACCCAGGCCGTTTCCTCCTTCGCGCCCCGAAACCAGCGGGTAGAACATGCGCTCCCTGATGTCGCCGGGAATGCCCGGCCCATTGTCGATGATCCGCAATTCCAGCACCAGGGGGAAACGCCGCTTGACCAGCGTGACCTGACGGGCCACCCGCGTGCGGAAGATGATCTGGCCGGGCGCTTCATCGTCCGTCCGGCGCATGATGGCCTGCGCGGCATTGCGCGCGACGTTCAGCGTCGCCTGGATCAACTGTTCCCGGTCGCCCACGAGTTCCGGCAGGCTGGTGTCGTAATCGCGGCGGATCGCCAGCGACCCGGAAAATTCGGCCACCAGCAGGCTGCGCACGCGCTCGAGTATCTCGTGGATGTTGACCGCGCCGGGCTGCATTGGCCGGTGCGTCGAGAGCAGGCGCTTCATCAGTTCTTGCAGCCGGTCGGCCTCCTTGATGATCACCTGCGTGTATTCGTGCAGGGCGGGATTGCTGAGTTCGCGCTCCAGCAGTTGCGCCGCGCCGCGGATGCCGCCCAGGGGATTCTTGATCTCATGCGCCAGGTTGCGGATCAGCTCGCGGCCAGCCATTTGCAGTTCGAGCAGCCGCTCCTCGCGCGTCGCCCGCAAGACCTGCGGATCGATCGACCAGAATTCGACCAGCAGCCGGACTTCCCCGGCATCCACCGGATTGACCGAGCAGTGCAGGTGCAGGGCTTCGCCGTCATTGCGCCGGATTTCGGTATCCGGCTCGCTGTAGTTCCAGCCATGAGCGAGCGCGTTGGTCAGCGCTTCCATCAGCGTGACCGGACATCCGGCCACGCTGTCGAGCCGGCTGCCGCGAACCGTTTTTCCGCTGACGGCCAGGAGATGCTCCGCCGCCGGATTCATGTAACGGATGGCCAGACCGGCGTCGAGCAGAACGACCGAGGAGAAGAGCTGATCGAGACCGACGAACGGATTATCCGCGGACTCGATCATACGGAGGCAATCGCGCGGCACTCAGCGCAGCTTGGCCAGTTCGTTCTCGATGGCCTCGATGTTGCGTTCGTGCAGGGCCATCCGGTTCTTGTACGGTTCGAGGCGATCGAGAACCCGCTGGTAATTGCGCTCGTCGCCGTTGCGGATGCCTTCCTGCTCGGCCAGTTCCTTCCGGGCCTGCTCAAGATTCTGGCGTTCCGCTTGCAGTTCATTTTCCAGGATGCGCCGCCGGTCGTTGTCGCGCTCCTTCTGATCCGACTCGCCGACCTTGGGGAAACCCGCGGGAGACGTTGCCCGGGCGGGCGGCCTCGACGCCGCCGGAACGGAGGTCATCGGGCCGAGATCCAGCGCCGCGCATCGGATGCTCTTGTCCGACAGCTTGACGTTGGAAAAC
>JAITAJ010000165.1 GCA_031284185.1 Accumulibacter sp.
CAGAAATACTTGCGGCGCTTCGCGCCGGAATGAGACGGTAAAACCGAACACTCGGTTTTACCTCCTGACTCCGGCGCAAAGCGCCGCAAATAGTTCTGTCCTCTGTCTTCTGTCCTCTGATAAGTGCCGGAATGAGACGAAAAACCGAACACTCGGTTTTACCATCTCCTCCGGCACAAAGCGCCGCAAATAGTTCTGGCCTTTGGAACTCAGAAACTGTACCGGATTCCCGCCAGCAGCTCGTATGAAGAAAGTTTGGCCTTCATTTTGTACGAGTGGCTATTGGACGTGGCGAGACTGCTCAGGTTTCCAAGATCGGTATAACGATAACCGACGTCCAGAGACAGATTCTTGTTGAACGCATATGATCCGCCAAGACTGGCGTTCCAGGCGAAATTGTTCGCGTGCTCAGAGGAAGAAATCACGCCGCTACCATAGTTGTGAGTGGCCTTGCTTTTTGTGTTGGCAATGCCCGCGCCAATGCCGACATAAGGCGTGAAGGCGCTCTTGGTATCGAAGTCATAGTAGGCATTGATGAAGTAAGTCTGCGTCTTGATCTTCGTGTCGAATACCCCTGGAGCAGCCTTGTTTGCGATGTCGAACTGGGCCTTCTCGCCGAATCCGAATTCAAATTCGGTCCGGATGTTTCCACGAATGGCATGGACGGGAAGAGCAAAGCCGATCGCGGTCTTGCTTCCGAGCACATCGTCCTTCTCATCCGTTCCATGAACGACGGCCTGCTGACCTCCTCCAGGCAAGGGACTCATGACCGAATCCTTGTTCTTTAGCTTGGTGTACGCGATTTTTTCCGAAACGTAGAATTTGACGTCCGTGGCGTATACGGGCGCGGTGAACGCGGCGGCGAAAAAGGCCGCGAACACGGTTGGTGACACTCTTTTCATGTGAATTTCCCTTCGGGTGAAATGTTCATCTTTCCATGCAGACATTGCGTGAAAAGCATGAAAACGCAGACATTGCATGGAAGCGGAAGTTCAATTTCACCACGCGGGCCGCCAGAGGCCGAGGGGAGTCCCTCCCCGCGCTTGCACGGGCACCGCCTGAATCTGGCGGGTATTTGCAATCGATGTGCAATCGGCGGCACTGGCAACTTGCGGCGCTTTACGCCGGAGTAAGATGGAAAACCCGAGCGCTCGGTCTTGCATCCTTGATCCGGCGCAGAGCGCCGCGAGTTCATCTGCCTTCCGCCCTCTCTGACCGCTGTCTTCTGATACTGTCTTCTGCAAAGCGCGGAAGCGGACGAATCTTTGCTCTTTATCCTGCTATGCGTGATTTTTTCAGAAACGTAAAGTTTGATGTCCGCGGCATATGCGGACGTGGTGAACGCGGCGGCGAACAAAGCCGCGAATACGGTTGGCGACACTCTTTTCATGTGAATCTCCCTTCGGGTGAAATGCTCATCTTTCCATGCAGACATTGCATGAAAACGGAAGTTAAATTTCACTACATGAGCCATCGGGGGAAAAAGAGAAGTTTCATCCCGCGCTCGCGCAGGCGCCGCCTGAGTCTGGAAGGCCATTTGCAATCGGCGGTGTCTGCGATTAGAATCGCGGCGGAAGTCGTTTCAATAAAACTTCCGTTTGTTTTCAGTATAATAAGACCCTTTCCTTCATCGACCGGCATGAAGCGGCGCAAGCCGATCCGCCCTCTCGAATCTCCGTCCTCCGAACTCCCCTGAACATGAGTTACACCGCCGAATCCATTTCCGTGCTGAAAGGGCTGGAGCCTGTACGCCACCTGCCCGGCATGTATACGCGCACGGATCATCCGCTGCACATCGTCCAGGAAGCCATCGACAACGCCGCCGACGAGGCGCTCGGCGGCTTCTGCAAGCACATCGCGGTCACGCTGAGCGACGACGGGTCGATCACGGTGCGGGACGACGGACGCGGAATCCCGGTCGAAATCCACCCGGTCGAGAGGGTGCCGACGGTCGAAGTGGTGTTTACTCAGTTGCACGCCGGCGGCAAGTTCAACAAGAACGATGGAAGTTCCGCCTATCGCTTTTCCGGCGGATTGCACGGCGTCGGGGTGTCGGTGACCAATGCCTTGTCCACGCGCCTGGAGGTCGAAGTGCTGCGTGACGGCGGACGTTACCGCATCGCTTTCGCCGACGGCAGGGTCGTCGAGCCGCTCGCGCGCGTCGGCGACGTCGGCCGGCGCGCCAGCGGCACCCAGGTCCGCATCTGGCCGGACGCGCGGTTTTACGATTCTCCGCGCCTGCCGACCGCCGAGCTCGAACGCCTGCTGCGCAGCAAGGCGGTGCTGCTGCCCGGCCTCGAAATTTCACTCCTGACGGAGAGCGGGGAAACGAAGACCTGGCACTTTGCCAACGGCATGAGACAGTATCTCGCCGAACAGATCGACGGCGAAGCCGCTGGGCCGATCTTCACCACCGAGAAGTACGCAGCCGCCGGCGACGAGAATTTTCCGGCCGGGTCCGGCGCCGCGTGGGCGATCTGCTGGAGCGCCGAAGGGAATCTCGCGCGCGAATCCTACGTCAATCTGATCCCGACCCCGGCGGGCGGAACCCATGAGACCGGGCTGCGTCAGGCGGCCTTCGATGCCGTCAGGAATTTCGCCGAACACCGCGCCTTGCTGCCCAAGGGCGTCAAGCTCGCCGCCGAAGACGTTTTTTCCCGGCTCTCCTTCGTCCTGGCCGCGCGCGTGCTCGATCCTTCGTTCCAGGGACAGATCAAGGAGCGGCTGAATTCGCGCGATGCCGTCGCGCTGGTCGCCCGCATGGTGCGCGATCCGCTGGAGTTGTGGCTGAACGAGCATCCCGACGACGCGAAAAGGATCGCCGAGTTGGCCATCAAGGCCGCGCAGGCCCGTTCGCGCGCCGGACAGAAGGTCGAGAAGAGAAAACAGTCCGGCGTCGCCATCCTGCCCGGCAAGCTCTCGGACTGCCAGAGCGAGGACCTTTCGCGCAACGAACTCTTTCTGGTCGAGGGCGATTCCGCCGGCGGCTCGGCCAAGTCCGGCCGCGACAAGGAAACGCAGGCCATCCTGCCGCTGCGCGGCAAGGTGCTCAATACCTGGGAGGTCGAGCCGGGCAGCCTGTTCGCCAATCGAGAGGTGCACGACATCGCGGTGGCGCTGGGCATCGACCCGCATCCGCCCGGCGCGCCCGGCGCGGCGCTCGACAATCTGCGTTACGGCAAGGTGGTGATCATGACCGATGCCGATGTCGACGGCAGCCACATCCGGGTCTTGCTGTGCGCCTTGTTCTACCGGCACTTTCCGAAGCTGATCGAACACGGTCATTTGTATTTCGCGCAGCCGCCGCTGTACCGTCTCGACGTTCCGGCGCAAGGCAGGAAGCGTCCGTCGCGCAAGCTCTACGCGCTCGACGCCGCCGAGCGCGACGCCCTGCTCGACCGCCTGAAGATGGATGGCGTCAGGCCCGAAGCGGTAGATATTTCGCGCTTCAAGGGACTCGGCGAAATGAACCCGGAACAGCTCTGGGAAACGACCATGTCGCCCGACACGCGGCGCCTCGTGCGCGTGCGCCTGCCGCCGGAAGACGCGGCAAAGCCGGTGATGAACATGCTGATGGCCCGGAACGAATCCGCCGGTCGGCGCGCGTGGATGGAGAGGAACGGCGCGTTGATCGGCGCGGAGACGTGAAATGACGCATCACCAGGAAGACAAGGCCACGCCCGACATGTTTGCCGCTCCGCCGCCGTCCGGCCCGGCCATCGGCGAGGATGACGGCGAGAGCGTCCCGCTGCACGAAACCGCCGCGCGTGATTATCTGGAGTACGCCGTCGCCGTGGTCAAGGGACGCGCCCTGCCCGACGTCAGGGACGGCCAGAAACCCGTGCAGCGGCGCGTGCTCTACGCCATGCACGAGCTGGGCCTTCCCGCCGGCGCCAAGCCGGTGAAATCGGCGCGCGTGGTCGGCGACGTGATCGGCAAGTTCCACCCGCACGGCGATTCCTCGGCCTATGACGCGATGGTGCGCGTCGCGCAGCCGTTCTCGCTGCGCTATCCGCTGGTCGACGGCCAGGGCAATTTCGGCTCGCGCGACGGCGACAACGCGGCGGCGATGCGCTATACCGAGGCGCGTCTCGCGCCGATCGCCGAACTCTTGCTCGGTGAGATCGATGAGGGGACGGTCGACTTTCAGCCCAATTATGACGGCGCGCTCATCGAACCGGCCTTCCTGCCCGCCCGTCTACCCTTTTCGCTCCTGAACGGCGCGTCCGGCATCGCCGTCGGCATGGCCACCGAGATTCCGCCGCACAATCTGCCCGAGATCGCCGAGGCGGCGATCCACCTGATCCAGAATCCCCAGGCCGGTCTCGCGGAACTCATGCGGCACGTTCCCGGCCCGGACTATCCCGGCGGCGGGCAGATCATCTCCCCCGCGTCCGAGATCGCGGCGGCTTACGCCAGTGGCCGGGGCAGCCTGCGCGTGCGCGCCCGCCACGAGTTCGAGGAACTCGCGCGCGGCGCCTGGCAGCTCGTCGTCCGGGAGCTGCCGCCCGGCGTATCCGCGGCTCGCGTGCTTTCCGAAATCGGCGCGTTGATGAACCCGCCGCCCAGACCCGGCAGGAAAACCATCGAGCAGGCGGCGTCGCAGTTGAAGGCGCTGTTTGCCTCGCAGCTCGAACGCGCGCGTGACGAATCCGGCAAGGACGACGATGTTCGCCTCGTCTTCGAGCCGGTCGGCTCGCGCCAGAACCGCGAAGAATTCCTCGCCCTGCTGCTCACGCATACCAGCCTGGAGACGACGGCGCCGGTCAATCTCGTCGCCGTCGGCCTCGATGGCCGGCCATGCCAGAAGACCCTCGCCGAACTGCTCGGCGAATGGTGCCGCTTCCGGCTCGGCACCGCGCGCCGGCGCAGCGAATTCCGCCTCGCCCGGGCCAGGGATCGCATCCACGTCCTCGAAGGCCGGCACATCGTCTTCCTCAACATCGACGCGGTGATCCGCCTGATCCGCGAATCCGACGAACCCAAACCGGCGCTGATCGCGCGTTTCGCCCTCTCCGAGCGGCAGGCCGACGATATCCTGGAGATTCGACTGCGCCAACTGGCAAGGCTCGAAGGCATCCGCATCGAGCAGGAACTCGAAAAGCTGCGCCGGGAGGAGAACGAACTGGAGAAACTGCTGGCCAGCGACGCGCTGATGCGCCGGCTCGTGATCAAGGAAATCCGGGCCGACGCGGCCAGGCACGGAGACGCGCGGCGCACGCTGATCGAAGCCTCGGCGGTGGCCTCGCGCTCGGAACTCGCCGCCGTGGCCGACGAGCCGGTGACGCTGATCGTTTCCGAAAAGAGGTGGGCGCGTGTGCGCCAGGGGCACAATCTGGATCTTTCCGGCGTCGCCTATAAAGACGGCGACGGCCCGGGCGTTGCCTACGAGTGCCGCTCGGTCGATTCGCTGATCATCCTGTCCGACGAAGGCCGGGCCTTCACCGTATCGGTCGCCGCGCTGCCCGACGGGCGCGGCATGGGCGCGCCGCTCTCGTCGTTCGTGGACATGGGCAAGAGCCGCATCGCGCACGTGCTGACCGGCAGGCCGGAAGACGAATTCCTGATCGCCAAGACTTCCGGCTACGGATTCATCTGTGCCTTCGGCGACCTGCTTTCGCGTCAGAAAGCCGGCAAGTCCTTCCTGACGATGGAAGAAGGCGCCGTCATCCTGCCGCCTTCGCCGGTCGACGGCATGGATCACGTCGCGGCGCTTTCCGGCGACGGCCGCCTGCTGATCTTCCCGCTCGAACAGATGAAGCGGCTCTCCGGCGGCAAGGGGGTGCAGATCATCGGTCTCCGGGACGAGGAGACGCTGGCGTCGGCGATCGCCATGAA
Source organism: Accumulibacter sp. (assembly GCA_031284185.1). GTDB lineage: Bacteria > Pseudomonadota > Gammaproteobacteria > Burkholderiales > Rhodocyclaceae > Propionivibrio. The sequence goes on from JAITAJ010000165.1 coordinate 5,839, forward strand.
AGGCCCCGTCGCGCGCATCACGGGCAGTTTCCGCAATCGGCGGAAGGAGTGGCGCTCGGAAGAAAGACACCTCGGCCAGCGCGCGCGGCGCGGCGCTCCGATCGGGCCGATGAATGATCCTGTGATCGGACGCCCAGAACCGGAAACGCCTTCGCCAAAGACCGGCTGAAACCGGGAGAACGGCGGCGCCCGGCACATGGAGCGGCGTCCGCTTATTTTTATTCGCGCGGTTTTCTGCTACTCTCCAGATGTCGCTTGCTACCTACGGGATGGAGTGATTTTTTGAAAGATCAATGGGCGCTCGAATCTGCCGGTCCCGATGGCACTCGCACGCAATTTCTGATTACTCAGCTTCCTTGCCAGATCGGCCGCGCCAAAAGTAACGACTTGGTGATCGCCGATCTTGGATTGAGCCGCTTACACGCCACCTTGGCCACCGACATCACCGGCCAGTTGCGGCTCATCGACGAAAACAGCACCAACGGCACCTTCGTCAATCGGCATCGCGTCGAAGGCTACTGCCTGCTCAATAAAAACGACATCATCCATTTCGCCGGCGCCGAATTCAAATTGCGTCTGATCCAGGTGGAGCCGCACAGCGTGTTGCCGTTCGACCAGATGAACACGATGCTCATCGCCGGAACGAAATCGCTCTCGGAATATTTCGTGCAGAACGAGGCCGAGTTCGACGAGCTGATCATGGGCAACGGGTTGTCGGGCGCCATCCAGCCGATCATCGACGTGAAAACGCGCAAGATATTCGCCTACGAGCTGCTCGGGCGCGCCAATCATCCGCGTCTGCCGAAGACGCCGATCGAACTGTTCGGCCTGGCCAGAGCCATGGATCGTGAGGCCGAACTGAGCCTGACCTTCCGCGAGTTCGGCGTGAGAAAGTTTGCCCCGTACATCCGGGGAAGCAAGCTGTTCGTCAACGCGCACCCGAAGGAAATGTTCAGCGAAGTGTTTCTCGCTTCCCTGGCGCCCTTGACCCACTCGACGCCCGACGTGCAGATCGTCGTGGAAATTCACGAATCGGCGATCACCAACGTCCGGCAGTTGCGCCGGTTCGTCAGTCAACTGGCCGACCTGGACGTTCTTTTCGCCTACGATGACTTCGGGGCCGGGCAGGCGCGTCTGCTCGAACTCGCCGACGTGCCCGCGCACTTCGTGAAATTCGACATGTCGCTGATTCACTGCCTGGACAAGGCCAGCCCGCGCAAACAGAAAGTGGTCGGGGATCTGGTGCAGATGGTTCTCGCCGCCGGCTCGGTGCCGCTTGCCGAAGGCGTGGAAAACAAAGAGGAAGCCAAGATCTGCGTGAGCATGGGCGTACAGTTGATCCAGGGCTACTTCACGGGGCGGCCGATTCTGGCCGAGGAGCTGGATGCCAAATGACGGAAGGCCCGTCTTTCGTCTGACTCGCGGACATCGCCGGAGGTCTGCGGATCGGATTCTGGAGCGGGAAACGAGTCTCGAACTCGCGACCTCAACCTTGGCAAGGTTGCGCTCTACCAACTGAGCTATTCCCGCGAAACCCTCGGAGCGTGAGCCGGAATCGAATCGACCCGCGCAAACGCGCAGACGCGCATTATGCGCCGCGCGATCCGCCGCGTCAAACGCGGACTCGCGTCTCGCGCGATCCGCCGCGTCTCACGGCGCCCCCCTGTCTTCCGGGAATCCGAACCTCACGCGCAGATCGCCGCCGATCCGGCGCGCTTCCAGGATCGATAGTCTGTGCGCGCCGTCGAGCGCCGTCAGTTCCGGCAGGTCGAACATGCCACGCGCCGCGTCGCCGATCACGCGGGGCGCGAGATAGAGCAGCAGTTCGTCGGCCAGCCCGGCGGCAAGGAAGGCGCCGTTGAGCCGGCTGCCGCCTTCGACGTGCAACTCGTTGATGCCGCGCCGGCCAAGTTCGGCCATCAGCGCCGCGAGGTCGACCCGCCCGGCGCGATCCGGCAGATGGAGAAGCTCGGCGCCGCGCCGCCGCAACGCCTCGGCGGCGGCGCCGCCGCCGTCGCGGGCGCAAGCCACCAGCAGCCGCCCGTCCGCCAGCACGCGCGCGTCGGGCGGCAGTTCGAGGCGGGCGTCGACCACGACCTTCAGCGGCTGCCGCGTGGTGGGCACCTCACGCACGGAAAGCCGCGGGTCGTCGGCGCGAATCGTGCCGATTCCGCTCAGGATGGCACATGCCCGCGCGCGCCAGCGATGCCCGTCCCGGCGGGCCGCCGGCCCGGTGATCCATTGGCTGTCGCCATTGCGCAAGGCGGTCTTGCCGTCCAGACTGGCGGCCAGTTTCAGGCGCACCCAAGGCCGCCCGCGCGTCATGCGGGAAACGAATCCGGCGTTGAGTTCAGCCGCTTTTTCCGCCATCAGCCCGCATTCCGTGACGATGCCCGCGGCGGCCAGGGCGGAAAACCCGCGCCCGGCGACCTGTGGATTGGGGTCCTGCATGGCGGCCACGACGCGCGTCACGCCGGCTTCGATCAGGGCTTCGGTGCAAGGCGGCGTGCGCCCGTGGTGACTGCAGGGTTCGAGCGTGACGTAGGCCGTCGCGCCTTTCGCGTCCGTTCCGGCCACCTTCAGGGCGTGGACTTCGGCGTGCGCCTCGCCCGCCCGCCGATGCCAGCCTTCGCCGACGATCTTTCCGTTCCGCGCGATCACGCAACCCACGCGCGGATTGTGCGTCGCCGTGAACAAGCCGCGCCGCGCCAGCCGCAGGGCGCGCGTCATGAAATCGTGATCGGCGGCGCTGGACATGGGTCGTCGGGGGGCAGGTCAGAGGGCGGCCATCCCGGAAACCTCAATTCTTCTTTCCGGCTTGATTCACCGTCATGTCCGCCGGGCGCGACACTTCCCTGACCAAATCGGAGAATTCGTCGACATCCTCGAAGCTGCGATAGACCGAAGCGAAACGGACATAGGCAACCTTGTCGATCCTTTTCAGTTCGCGCATGACCATCTCGCCGATCTTCTCGGAGGGTATCTCACGCTCGCCCTGGGTGAGCAGCTTTTCTTCGATGCGCAGAATCGCCGCGTCGACCGTCTCGACGGCCACCTTCCGCTTGCGCAAGGCCAGCCACAGGCTGGCCGAGAGTTTTTCCCGATCGAATTCGACGCGCGATCCGTTTTTCTTGACCACTTGCGGCAGACGGATTTCCGCGCGCTCATGGGTGGGAAAGCGCTTGTCGCAGGACAGGCAGCGCCGGCGGCGGCGCACGATGTTACCGTCCTCACTGACGCGCGTATCCGCGACCGTGGTTTCGGATGCGCCGCAGAACGGGCATTTCATGCCGGATCACGCGCCATAGACGGGGAACTTCCGGCACAGCGCGGCGACCTCGCCACGCACGCGATCGAGCGTTGCTTCGTCATCCGGCGCTTCAAGCACGTCGGCGATCAGGTGCGCCACCTGCTCGGTTTCGAGTTCGGCGAAACCGCGCGTGGTCATGGCCGGCGTGCCGATGCGGATGCCGGAGGTGACCATCGGCTTTTGCGGATCGTTCGGGATCGAGTTCTTGTTGACCGTGATGCGCGCCTTGCCCAGCGCCGTCTCGGCCGCCTTGCCGGTGATGTTCTTGGAGCGCAGGTCGACGAGGAAGAGGTGCGATTCGGTGCGGCCGGAAACGATGCGCAGACCGCGTTCCTCGGAGAGAACCCGCGACAGCACGCGGGCGTTGTCCATCACCTGCGACTGGTAGGCGCGGAATTCCGGCGTTTCGGCTTCCTTGAACGCCACCGCCTTGGCGGCGATCACGTGCATCAGCGGGCCGCCTTGCAGTCCGGGGAAGATGGCCGAGTTGACGGCCTTTTCGTGCTCGGCCTTCATCAGGATGAAGCCGCCGCGCGGACCGCGCAGGGTCTTGTGCGTGGTCGAAGTGACCACATCGGCGACCGGCACCGGATTCGGGTAGCCGCCGGCGGCGATCAGTCCGGCGTAGTGCGCCATGTCGACCCAGAAGATCGCGCCGACTTCTCTGGCCACCTTGGCGAAGCGCTCGAAATCGATGCGCAGCGAATAGGCCGAGGCGCCGGCGATGATGATCTTCGGCTTGTGTTCGTGGGCCAGACGCTCCATCGCCGCGTAATCGATGGTTTCCTTGTCGTCGAGGCCGTAGGCGACGACATTGAACCACTTCCCCGACAGGTTCAGCGCCATGCCGTGCGTGAGGTGCCCGCCTTCGGCGAGGCTCATGCCCATGATCGTGTCGCCGGGTTTGGCGAAGGCCATCAGCACGGCCTGGTTGGCTTGCGAACCAGAGTTCGGCTGCACGTTGGCGGCTTCCGCGCCAAACAGCCGCTTCAGGCGGTCGATGGCGATCTGCTCGGCGATGTCGACGTACTCGCAGCCGCCGTAGTAGCGCTTGCCCGGATAACCTTCGGCATACTTGTTGGTCAGTTGCGAACCTTGCGCTTCCAGTACCGCGCGGCTGACATAGTTTTCGGAAGCAATCAGCTCGATGTGCTCCTCCTGACGCCGGTTTTCGCTTTCGATCGCTTTCCACAGGTCGGGATCGACCCTTGCCAAGGTATCTTTCGCTGAAAACATGACCTGCCTCACGAGTATCATTGAAAAATGGCGAATCATACCATGCCCGGCATGGCCGGGACATGCCGGGAAGACGCGGCTTCCGGCGCCGGGCGGCTATATCCGCGTCACGAACGGCGCCTGGGCGATGCCGTCCAGGTGCGCGACGTCGCCCCACGATTCAAACCGCCAATCTTCACCGCGAACGATCAGCCAATTGATCGACGCATTCGGCAGGGGAAAATCGCGCGGCTGTTCGATCGACATGCCATGCGCGCGGCGGTGGATCAGGTCGAGCACGCCGCCGTGCGAGACGACGGCGATGCTCTGCCCGGCATGCCGCCGCGTCAGGCGTGACAGGCACGCGGTGATGCGGTCGAGGTGTTGGCGCAGGCTTTCGCCGCCCGGAAGAACGTATTCGGGACGGCGGGCGGTCAGCATCTCGGCCACGACGGCGTCGCCGGCCCGGATTTCCTCGCGCGTCTTGCCCTCGCAACAGCCGAAATTCCGTTCCCGCAGTTCCGCGTCGAGCCGTACCGGCAATCCATGCGGGCGGGCGAGCGGCCGCGCCGTCTGCCGGGCGCGCAACAGATCGCTGCTGTAGATCGCGGCGAAATGCCGGTCCGCCAGCCGCCTGGCGAGTGCCTCCGCCTGCGCCAGCCCCGTTTCGTCGAGCGGCAGGTCACGCTGCCCCTGGATGCGCGACTCGGCGTTCCACGCCGTCTGCCCGTGGCGGATCAGGCAGATTCTCAGCGATTCGGGCGAAGGCACGGGATTCCTCGTGAAGCGGTCCGCGGGCGCGGCAAATCATCCGCCCGCGATCTTCATTTCACCGATCAGGATCGAGCCGACCTGCCGCGATCCGCGGATCAGCACGTCGTTTCCGACGGCCACCAGGCCGAGGAACATGTCCCGCAGATTACCGGCAATGGTGATTTCCTCGACCGCGTGCCGTATCTCGCCGCCCTCGACCCAGAACCCGGCGGCGCCGCGCGAATAATCGCCGGTCACGTAATTGATTCCGCGTCCGAGCAGTTCGGTGACCAGCAGGCCGCGGCCCATTTTTTTGATGAGACCCTGAAAATCCTCCGTGCCCGGCCTGACGATCAGGTTATGGCAGCCGCCGGCGTTTCCCGTCGTGCGCATACCGAGCTTGCGCGCCGTATAGGCGCTCAGGAAATACCCGCGCAATTCGCCATCCACCACCACCGTCCGGTCGCGCGTGGCGACGCCGTCGTTGTCGAACATGCTGCTCGCCAGAGCGCCCGGCAGATGCGGACGCTCATCGATGCGCACCGCGTCCGAGAAAATGCGCTTGCCGAGGCAATCCACCAGAAAGGAGGTCTTGAGATAAAGGCTCTCGCCGCTCGCGGCATGGACGAAACTGGCGATCAGCGCGGCGGCCAGCGGCGCCTCGAACAGCACCGGCGCCACGCGGGTCTTGATCTTGCGCGGCCCGAGCCGGGACAGCGCCCGCCGCGCCGCGTAATCGCCGATGGCCTCGGGCGAGGCGATCCGTCGGGGATCACGCGCGGTGGAATACCAGTCGTCGCGCTGCATGGCGTTACCCTTGCCGGCGATCACGGAGCACGAAAGATAGTGCCGGGAAGTCGGATGACCGCCCATGAAGCCGAGGCTATTGGCGGCGATGAATTGCCCTTCCTGGATCGACACGGTAGCGCCTTCCGAGTTGCTCACCAGCGGGCTGACGGCAAATGCCGCCTGCTCGCAGCGGCGCGTCAGATCGACCGCCGCGTCGATCGACAGGGGCCAGGGATGGTAGAGATCGAGATCGGCGTGACTCTGCTCGCGGCTTGCCAGCAGCTCATTTTCAGGAAGTCCGGCGCACGAATCTTCCGCCGTGTAACGCGCGATGTTGAGCGCGGCTTCGACCGTTTCGCGCAAGGCGGTCCGGGAAAAGTCCGAGGTACTGGCGCATCCCCTGTGCTTGCCCAGATAGACCGTCACGCCGATGCCCTTGTCGCGATTGTGCTCGATGGTCTCGACCTCGCCGCAGCGGACGGTCACCGACTGCCCGAAGCCTTCCGAAACATCGACTTCGCAATCGCTGGCCCCCGAACGGCGCGCATGATCGAGCACATCCTGAGCCAGAGAACGGAGCGTGTCGAGCGAATGGCCGAATCTGGCCTCGCCGACGACCGGAACGGATTTTCGAGGCATGGAAAAGGTGGAGAAAGCGGTAAAGTCGCTATCATAACAGCCCGCGCCGTTTTCAGAGGGCAGGATTCAGAAGACAGAGGTTTGAGAAGACAGCAACTGTGTTCAAAAGCAAGTTTTTTACGCCAAGAGAAGTAGGTCAAGGGAGAGAGAAATTTTCCTGCCAGGGTTGTCCGGATTTGCAGATAGCGTTCAGGATGGAAAGGAGCTTGTGCATACAGGCGACC
>JAITAJ010000195.1 GCA_031284185.1 Accumulibacter sp.
GTTCATCAGCCCGGTGCCGCAGGCGTTGCCAAAATCGAGGGGAATCGCGGCGTCGCCGGCGAACATGGCCGGGAGAAGGCTGGATATCTGGAGAATGCGCCGCGTCGCCGCGTAGGCGCAAGGATAGCGCAGGGCCAGCTTGCGGTGGATCGTGGCGGAAAAGCGCAGCGGCATGTCGCTGCCGGTGCGTTCGATGAGAGCTGCCTTGCCGCCCGCGCCCGCGCGGATGTGCTCCGCTTCCGCCGCGGTATTGGCGGTCTTCCAGATGGGCGCGCCGCCGTAGGCGAATGTGCCGGAGAGCCGCTGGACGAGCGCGAGGTCCGCGCATCCCGCCTCATGCAGGCTGCGGAAGGCGGCCTCGGCGGCGCCGCTGAGATAGACGTGCCCGTGCTGCTGCCCGGAAACGTTGATCGCCGCGATGGCCGCCAGGTCATGTCCGGATTCGGCCAGATCGGAGAGGATGGCATCCGTCGCCGCGAGGAAGAGGCGCGGCGGCTGCTCGGCCTCTCCCGCCTCGCGGGGAGGAATGAGCATGCTGTCATGCTCGAAGCCGTAGCCGGCGAGGCGCGGGTCGTCGCGATAGGGCAGCGACCTGCTCCACGCGATCTTCCCGGTTTTGGCGTCGAGCAGAACGGCGGAAAGGCTCTGGGTGCTGGCATCGATTCCCAGGGTCAGGCGAGCGGATGGCATGGCAGTATCCTTTGCAAAGGGAGATCAACGCTTCACAGCCTGATCATGATCTTGATCGCGTCGCCCGGCATCGTGGCCGCGAGGCGGAAGGCGTTCTCGGCCTCGTCGAAGCCGAAGCGGTGGGTGACGAGCGGCTTGACGTCGATTTGTCCCGAGGCGATGAATTTGATGGCCCGCTCGTAAACGTTGGCGTAGCGGAAGATGGTGATGAATTCCGCTTCCTTGCATTGGGCTTCGACGACATCGATGCGGGCAGGCTCCTGCGGCATTCCGATCAGCACCACCCGGCCGCCCGGCGTCAGGAAGCCGGTGGTGGACTGGATCGCCTGGAGGTTGCCGGAAGCCTCGAAAACGATGTCGACGCCCTGCGGACATTGGGCGAAGACATGCGCCTTCAGGTCGCCGGAAGCAATGTCGAAGGCTTCGATCCGCGCGCCGTAGTGCCGACGGACGAAGTCGAGCTTTTCCCGCTTGGCGTCGGCCACGATCACCCGACTGCATCCGGAGGCGACGGCCGCGAGCGCGGTGACCAGTCCGATCGTACCGGCGCCGAGCACGAGCGCCGTGTCCCCCGGAACGATGCGCGCCTTTTTCGCCGAATGTACGCCGATCGCCAGCGGTTCGACGAGCGCGCCCTCCTCGAAACCGACGTTGTCGGGCAGCTTGAAGCTCAGGTTGGCAGGATGGACGATCGATTCGCGCAGACAACCATGAATCGGAGGCGTCGCCCAGAAGCGCACCTCCGGGTCGAGGTTGTATCTGCCCAGTAGCGTCTGGCGGCTGCGGCAGTCGGGAATGCCGGGTTCCATGCAGACGCGGTCGCCGGCTTTGAGATGCCCGACGGCGCGGCCGGCCTCGACGACGATGCCGCTGGCTTCGTGGCCGAGCACCATCGGCGCCTCGACGATGAAGCCGCCGATCCGGCCGTGCAGATAATAGTGAATGTCGCTGCCGCAAATGCCGACGTTGACGATCTTGATCCGCACGTCCTCGTCGCCCAGCGCCTGGGGCAGGGGATCGTCGCGCAGCGAAAGGCTGCGCGCTTTGTCGAGAAACAGGGCTTTCATTTGATGTTCCCCAGCTCCTTGTGCATCTGGATGAACTTGTCCGCGTTTTCCCTGGTGATCAGTTCGGCGACGATGTACTGTGGCGAAGCGATCTCTTTGCCGGTCAGGAGGTCGTGGCTCATTTTCATCGAAAGCTCGGCGAGTGCGTAGGCGCTTTGCAGGGAAGTCGAAGTCATCGAACCATCCTTGATCATCAGGCAGGCTTCCGCCGTGCCATCCACGCCGTAGGCGAACGGGAAGACTTCGCCCGATCCCTTGACCGCTTCCAGCGCGCCGGCCGCCATGTTGTCGTTCATCGAGATGATGGCGTCGATTTTGGGATTGGCCTGCAGCCAGTCTTCCATCAGGCGCATGCCTTCGTCCTTGTTCCAGTTGGCGATCTGCTCGCCGACGATCTTGACGTCCTTGCGCTGATCGAAGAAGAATTTTTGCCAGCCTTCGCGGCGCTTGTCCGAGTGCATGTTGCCGGCCGGCCCCATCAATACCACCACCTTGGCGTTTTGCGGCACCTGCTTGATCGCCAGTTGGGCGTTGACTTCCGCCTGCTGGATCGGATCGGCGTCGACGGCGGGGATCGCAGGATCATTGACGCGGTTGTTGACCGTCACCACCTTGACGCCGGCCTCGACCGCGTCCTTGACCGGCGCGAGCTGGGCCTCGGAATCAAAGGGTTGCAGGAGAATCAGGTCGTACTTGTTGGTGACGGCGTTCTCGATGTGCGAGGCGATCACCTCGTTCTTGCTCTGGCCGTCGAACACCGTCACCTGTGTGTCCGGAAATTTCCGGCTTTCCTGGACCACGGCGTCGGCGAGCCAGGCGGCAAACGAATCTCCCTGGGCGCGCGCGATGTAAGCGATGCGATAGTTCTTGCCGTTCTTCGGCGCCGCCGCTTGGCTCCAGGTGGATGCGGACGCGAGCATCAGGGCGCTTGCCAGGCAAAGTGCCAGTTTTCCGATCGGTTTCATTGTTTTCTCCTTGGGTTGGTCTGCGAAAAAGTCATTGTCGTGAGGCGATTGCCATCGCCCCTACGACGCCTTGCGATCCTCGATGTTGCCGAGTTGACTTGCCGTCCTGCGGTTCTTGGACATGACGTCATAGGCCACGGCAATGGCGATGATTCCGCCCTTGATGATTTGCTGCACGTAAGACTGGATGCCGAGCAGATTCATGATGTTGTTGAGGAAACCCATGATGAAGGCTCCGACGAGGGTGCCCATCGCCGTGCCGACGCCGCCCGAGAAGCTGGTGCCGCCGATGATGGAGGCCGTCATCGCGTCGAATTCGAAGCCGATCCCGGCATTGGGCAGACCGGCGTTGACGCGGGACATGAAGAGCACGCCGGACAGCCCGACGAAAGCGCCGCTGATGGCGTAGGCCCACATCTTGGTGGCCTTCACCCGGATTCCCGATGCGCGCGCGGCTTCCTCGTTGCCGCCGATGGCGTAGAGATGCCGGCCGAAGCGGGTGTAGTTGAGCACGTACCAAGTAAAGAGGGCCATGCCCAGCATGAAGATGACCGGCGTGGGCACGCCCAGGATGTCGCCCTGCCCGAAAACGGTGAACTCCTTCAACTGATAGATGTTCTGCCCGTTGGTGTAATACAGCGCCGCGCCGCGCGCGGAGGTCATCATGGCCAGCGTGGCGATGAAGGGCGGCGTCCGGAAGCACGTCACGACCAGCCCGCTCACCAGATTGCAAGCGATACCGACGGCGATGCCGACCAGCATCCCGACGATCAGCGAATCGGTAGCCTTGTAACTGGCGACGGCGAAAATGCCCGCGAGCGCCATCACCGACCCGGCGGCGAGGTCGATCAGGCCGG
>JAITAJ010000253.1 GCA_031284185.1 Accumulibacter sp.
AAATAGACGGTATCGGCGCCGTTGTCGACGGCGGCCTTGAGCGCCGGCAGACTACCGGCGGGACAGACCAGTTCGGGAATCCTGTAATGCGACATGCGAAATCTCATGGAAGCGAGGCAATGAGACAAGTATACCGGCCAGCGGCGCGATTTCCGGCAGATTGGCCGCTGCCTGCCGATCGGGGTCCTCGACGCGCCGGGCCGATCTCCGGACTGGCGGACTCGCGCCTGATTCCATCCGGGGCGCGTGGAACCTGCCTTGCTCGTGAACGGCGCTGCTCTGGCCCGGAACCTTCCTTCACCGCCGGGGCGCTCAAAGTTCCCTCGGTTTGTGCGGCGCCCGGGCGAACAGACGGTCGTAGAGCCAGTTGGGCAAGAGTCGCAGCCCCTTGGCGACGATGCCCATCTGCCAGGGAATCACGGTGTAGCTCGCGCCGCGTTCGATGGCGCGGGCAAAACGGCGCGCGGCCTCGTCGACGGGCAGCATGAACGGCATCGGATAGGGGTTGTGCGCGGTCATCGGCGTTTCGATGTAGCCGGGCGCGATGGTCACGACCCGGACACCGCTGGCGAAGAGTTCGACGCGCAGACTTTCGAGGTAGGCGATCGCGGCGGCCTTCGAGGCGCTGTAGGCTTCCGCGCCGGGCAGTCCGCGAATCCCGGCGACCGACGCGATGCCGGCCAGCCGTCCCCGGCCGCGCCGCTGCATCGGCAGGATGAACGGGGAAAAGGTGGCGGCCATGCCGTAAACATTGGTGTCGAGGATGCGCCGGATCACCGCGACATCTTCCCGGCACTCGGTCAGCGTACCCACCGAGATGCCGGCGCTGGCCACGACGACGTCCGGCACGCCGGCGCGGCCCATGAAATCGCTGGCGGCGGCTTGCAGCGCGTCGGCGTCGGTGACGTCCAGCGGATAGGCGAAGGCGGCGGCCGCGCCGGCGGCGGAAAGCTCGGCGGCGAGCGCCGCAAGCCGGTCGCCGCGCCGCGCGGCCAGACCCAGCGCGGCGCCCCGCCGGGCGTAGTGCCGGGCCAGGGCGCCGCCGATGCCGGAGGACGCGCCGGTGATGAAGACCCGTGGATCGCTCAAGGCTTACTTCTGCGCGGCGGGTTTGGCGCTGCGCTCCTTGCGCCGCTTCTCGATGACCTGCCCGGTCAGCTTCAGGAGTTCGTTCAGATCCTTGCCGCCGACCAGATAGCGGCCATCGACGACGATGGCGGGCACGCCCTGGATGCGATGGTTGCGCGCCATCTGGTCGGCCCGTTTCATTTTGCTGTTGACGCTGAAGGAATTCCACGCCTCGGAAAACCGGCGGGCATCGACGCCCTGAGAGACGGCCCACTCGCCGATGCTCTTTTCACTGACCAGTTGCAGCCTCTTCTCGTGGATGGCGCTGAACAGCGCGCTGTCCAGGCGAGGCAGATCGCCGGTCATGTCGAGCGTATAGAAGAGTTTGGCCATCAGCTCGTAGAACGGGTTGAAACTGACCGGAACGCGCATGAAGAGAACGTCCCGCGGCAGCTCCTTGACCCACGACTGAATCAGCGGGTTGAGGTCGTTGCAGTGCGGGCAGGCATAGGAGAAGAATTCGATGATCTCGATCCGGTCCGGATCCTCGGTGGATTGCGCCGGCTCGATCACCGTGAAATCGCGCCCGGCGACCGGCTGCGCCAGCGCCGACGGCGGAAGCAGACCGAACCCGGCGATCAGCGCGGACAAAAAAATTCCCAGATGTTTTTTCAATTTTTCCTCCTCACTCCTTTTTGACTACGTTGACGTCGATCCCCTGGCGGGCAAGCTCGGCGCGCAGCGCGCTGGTTTCGTCGATCTTCCTGAACGGCCCGACCCGGACACGGTACCACACCTTGTCCTGCAACATGACCTGCTGGACGGCGGCCTCGATGCCCATCATCGCCAGATGGGCCTTCTGATTGTCGGCGTCGCCGGCGTTCAGGAAGGAACCCGTTTGCAGGAAAACCGGTTCCCTGAGCGCGTCCTTTTCATCCCGGTTCGTTTCGGGCGGCCTCGCCTCGCCCGGTTTCGCCGCGCCGGGGCCGGATTCGGGGAGCGGCTCGTCGTTGCCCGGCAGGATCTTGTAGAAATCGAAGCGCGGCTTGTCGTTCGGCGGGGGAATCGGATCGCCGGGTTTGCCGGGCAGGGCCAGCGTCGTTCCAGGCGCCGCCGTCTTGGCGGGCGGCTGGTTCCGGGGCGAGAACGGGGGCGGCGTCCGATGGATGTACCACACGATGGCGGCGGCGGCGAGCACCCCGATGACCAGCCCGAAGAACAGGCCGAGCAGGGTTCCGCCGCCGGATCGCCCGCGGGGGGTGTCGTCGCGCTTGCGCGGCTGCTTGCGCGGTTTCATGTCGTGACTCATGGGGGTGTCCTGTTTCTCCGGGTTACATCGATTGCGGACAGCCGACGCCGATGATGGCCATGCCGTTGCGGATGACCTGTCGCACGGCGGCGGCCAGCATGACCCGCGCGTCCCTGGTCGCGGCATCTTCGACCAGGATGCGCTCGGCGTTGTAGTAACTGTGGAACTCGGCGGCCAGATCCTTGAGATAGAAGGCGATCAAATGCGGAGCAAGCTCCTTCGCCGCCGTTTCGACGATTTCCGGGAACTCGCCGAGCCGGGCGGCGATGGCCAGCTCGCGCGGATTGTCGAGCCGGTCGGGATCGGCCTCCGCCAGCCTCGCCGCGTCGCCGTTCCACTGCGAGAGCACGGAGCAGACGCGGGCGTGCGCGTACTGGATGTAGTAGACGGGGTTTTCGTTGGTCTGGCTCTTGGCGAGGTCGAGGTCGAAATCGAGGTGCTGGTCCGACTTGCGCACGATGTAGAAGAAGCGGCAGGCGTCGTTGCCGACCTCGTTTCGCAGCGTGCGCAAGGTGACGTACTCGCCCGAGCGCGTCGACATCGAGGCTTTCCGCCCGTTGCGATAAAGCACGGCGAACTGAACGAGGGCAATGTCGAGCCGGTCCGGATCGAGGCCGAGCGAACGCATGGCGCCCTTCACGCGCGGGACGTAGCCGTGGTGGTCGGCGCCCCAGATGTTGATGATCCGGTCGAAGCCGCGCTCATACTTGTTCAGGTGGTAGGCGATGTCCGAGGCGAAATAGGTGTACAGCCCGTTGTCGCGGCGAACGACGCGATCCTTCTCGTCGCCGAACTCGCTCGATCTGAACCACAGGGCGCCGTCCTGCGCATAGACATGGCCGGCCTGCCGCAAGCGTTCGACGCAGCGCTCGACGAGTCCGGTCTCGAACAGGGATTTTTCCGAGAACCACACGTCGAATCGCACGCCGAATTCTTCGAGGTCGCCGCGGCAGTCTTCGAGCTGTTCGTTGAGCGCGTGATCGTGCACGCCGTTCCAGTCCTCGCCGAGCAGGCGCTTGCCGCAGGCGATCAGAGCGTCGAGATGCGCCTCGCGTTGCGCCGCGGCCTCATCGTCGGCGCGGCACGCCTCCGGCAAGCCCGGCGTGGCGGCGAGAATTTCACTTGCCGCGCGGACGTATTTCGCGCCGTGGGCACGCCTCATTTCCGTGGCCATGTGGCGTATGTAGTCGCCCTGATAGGCATTGGGCGGGAAAGGAATCTCCGTGCCGTGCAGCGCCAGATAGCGCAGCCATGCCGAGACGGCCAGGATGTCCATCTGGCGTCCGGCGTCGTTGACGTAATACTCGCGCGTCACGTCCCAGCCGGCGTAATCGAGCAGATTGGACAGGCTGGCGCCATACGCCGCGCCGCGCCCGTGGCCGACGTGCAGCGGTCCGGTCGGGTTGGCCGAGACGAATTCGATCAGCAGCTTCTTCCGGCCTCCTTGCGCCGAGCGGCCAAAATCCCCGCCCCGTTCGAGGACGGCGCGCACGACTTCCAGCTTGGCCGTGCGGCACAGATGGAAGTTGATGAATCCGGCGCCCGCGATCTCGGTCTTCTCGACGAACGGCGACGGCGGAATCTCCGGGAGCAGCCGTTGCGCCAACTGACGCGGATCACGCTTCATCGTCCGGGCGAGTTGCAGGGCCAGGTTGCAGGCAAAATCGCCATGCGACGCCTGCCGGGGCCGCTCCAGGACGATGGGCGCATCCGCCTGATCCGGAGCGAGGCTGACGAGCGCGGCGCGCATCAGATCGGCGAGATGAGTCTTGATGTCGACGGACATGGCGGCTTTTCGGATGAGAGGCAAAGAGGGGATTATACGATGTCGCGGCGCCGGCGATCATCGGCGGAAGGCGTCCCGGCGGCCTGCCGCCGGAGTTCCCGGCCGGGAGGCGCGACCGCCTCGAAACACCCGCCTCCCGCCTTCGAGCGAAAGCCGGCGTGTCGCGGATCGCATTGACAGGATTGCCGGGGAAAAGGCGTTTCCGTTCGGCATGCGCGTTCCCGGCGCGCTGACGGTGAAAACGCCGGGAAAAAGAGATGGACAGGCTGAAGACTTTGCTGAGCTAGCTTGTATCGTCACGAGATTTTAGCCCATAGAGCAATGCACCGAATCTGCACGGCAGCCACAAAAGAAGCCACGTCCTTGGCGTAGCGGGTGGCCATGCCTCGCCAGCGTTTCAAATGCAAAAAGCATTCTCTACCAGATGCCGGTGTCGATACAGATGCCTGTCATACTCCCGCTGCACCTTCCGGTTCTTCTTGGGCGGAATGACTACTTGCATCCCCACTTCTTCCGCCTTCCCG
>JAITAJ010000268.1 GCA_031284185.1 Accumulibacter sp.
CCGCTCCCCTGCGCCGCGATAAGTGCGCCCGAAATTCCGCCGGCTCCATTTCCCGCAGGTGGAGCTCGACTTTCGGACGCCTTCTGCTCATCTCTTGCCCCTTTCGTCTCGAATTATTCTTTTTTTGAGACAGGATGCTCGAAAACTGCTGCCGGTTGCCAATTACCGCTCAGTATATAGGACATACCGACGGAAAAAAAAAAGGTTTTTCGCCCCTGGAGGCGCGCCTCTCCGTCCTCGGAATGTCGAGATTCACCGATGATCGAGCCGGATGATGATCCATCGGGAAGGGCGATAGAATGCGCATTTCGCGGAAGTTGAGCCAATCATCATGGTTTGGAAACCCCACGTCACCGTTGCCGCCGTCGTCGAGCGCGGCGGCAAATTTCTGCTGGTCGAGGAAGAAACCGACGAAGGAATCCGGTTCAACCAGCCGGCCGGTCATCTGGAGCCGGGCGAGACGCTGACCCAAGCGGTCGTGCGCGAGGCGCTGGAGGAGACGGGATACGCCTTCGCGCCGCGCTGCCTGGTCGGCGTCTATCACTGGCGCCACCCGAGGAAGGACATCACTTACCTGCGCTTTGCCTTCGGCGGCGAAGTGACCGGGCACGACGCCGGGCGGGCGCTGGATGCGGGCATTCTCGGCGCGCGCTGGCTCTCGGCCGGCGAAATCCGCTCTAGCGCCGGCCGGCACCGCAGCCCGATGATCCTCTCCTGCGTCGAAGACTGGCTGGCCGGCCGGCGTTATCCGCTGGAACTCCTCACGCATTGCGCGTGTTTCGATCCATGCCCGTAAGCGGGCGAAACCGCGCGGAAGAGCCTGACGGCTCATGGCCTTGCCGCCCGACAGCGAGCGAGACGTCCGCGCTCCCATGTTCCTTTGCGCGAACGTTCATGGCGCTTGCCGCCGCTCCGGAGGAAGAAAGCTCCGTCCTTGTTTCCGTCGGGAGCCGGTTTTCGATGAATGCGCGGTTCGCGCTCCGCCTGCTGGCGGCCGCGCTGATCGGCCTGGCCGCGCGCGGCGCGCCGGCCGCGGCCGAACCGGTGTCGGTGTGCTTCAATTACGGCTGCGTGGCCCAGGCCGACGTGCTTTTCGACGACGGGCAACTGGCGGAACTGGAGAGTCTGCTGGGCCGCGCGCAGACTCCCGCCGAGGAACGCGAAGCCATCGGCGAAGCGGTCGGCCGCCTGCTCGGATGGGCCGGTCGGCAATCTTCGATCGGCGCGGACCGGGGCGGCAACTACGCGGACGATGCCGTCTATGGCCGGATGGACTGCATCGACCACGCCACCACCACCACCCGCCTGCTGCGCCTCCTGGAGCGGCGCGGCCTGCTGCGCTTCCATTCCGTGCTGGAGCCCGCGACGCGCCTGCGCTTCCTGTTCTTTCCGCACTATTCGGCGCAGATCGAAGAGTCGGGCGGCGCGAAGAGCGGCGAGGAGAACGCGTCGGCGCGCTTCGTCGTCGATAGCTGGTTTTTCGATAACGGCCATCCGGCGGCGGTCATGCCGCTGGACGCCTGGCTGACGGGAGAGAGTCCGGATGACGGCGCTTGAGGATGGCAGGGGGAAAACGGTGGTCGTCGGCCTGTCCGGCGGCGTCGATTCGGCGGTCGCCGCGCTCTTGCTGAAACAGCGGGGCTGGCGCGTCATCGGCCTGTTCATGAAGAACTGGGAGGACGACGATGACGGCGAATATTGCTCGTCGCGTCAGGACCTGATCGACGTGATGAGCGTGGCCGACGCCCTCGGCATCGACGTCGAGGTGGCCAATTTCGCCCGGGAGTACCGCGAGCGGGTGTTCTCCATCTTCCTGGAGGAATATCGCGCGGGCCGCACGCCGAACCCAGACGTGCTGTGCAATTCCGAGATCAAGTTCTCGGCCTTCCTCGATCACGCCCTGGCCCTGGGCGCCGACCGGATCGCCACCGGCCATTACGCCGGCGTGCGAGAATCGGACGGCCGCTTCCAGTTGTTGAAGGCCGAGGACGGCGTCAAGGACCAGAGCTATTTCCTGCACCGCCTCGACCAGCGGCAGTTGTCCCAAACCCTCTTTCCGCTGGCCGGCCTTCTCAAGCGCGAGACGCGCCGGATGGCCGGCGAGGCCGGGCTGCACGTGGCGCTGAAAAAGGATTCCACGGGCATCTGCTTCATCGGCGAGCGGCCGTTCAAGGAATTCCTGATGCGCTACCTGCCGCCGCAAAAAGGCGAAATCCGCGGCCTCGACGACGATCGCCTGCTCGGCGAGCATGACGGGCTCGCCTACCACACGCTGGGCCAGCGGCAAGGGCTGCGCATCGGCGGCGTGCGGGGCGGCAAGGGCAGCGGCACGGGCGAGCACGAAGCATGGTACGTGGCGAAGAAGGACATGGCGCGCAATATCCTGTATGTGGTGCAGGGCCGCGAGCACCCGGCGCTCTTTTCGGAGGAACTTGCCGCCGGCCGGCTCTCCTGGATTGCCGGCGAAGCGCCGCGCGCGCATTGGGTCTACGGCGCCAGGACGCGCTATCGGCAGGCCGACGCGCCCTGCGTGATCGAGCGCATCGGCGAAGGTATCTGCCGGATCCGCTTCGCCGCGCCGCAATGGGCGGTGACGCCCGGTCAATCGGCGGCGCTGTATGAGGGCAGGGTATGCCTCGGCGGCGGCGTGATCTTGGGGCCATGATGAAAACTCCTTCCGGCGTCGGACGCGCGGCCTTGATCGGCGCCGGGCCGGGCGACGCCGAGCTGATCACGCTCAAGGGGGCGCGGCTGCTCGGGCAGGCCGATGCCGTGGTCTACGACAATCTCGTCGGGCCGGGCATCCTCGATCTCGCGCGGCCCGGCGCGGAACGCGTTTTCGTCGGCAAGACCGCCGGCCGCCACAGCCTGCCGCAGGAGGACATCTGCCATCTGCTGGTCGACAAGGCGCGCGAAGGCAAATTCGTCGCGCGCCTGAAGGGGGGCGATCCTTTCGTGTTCGGGCGGGGCGGCGAGGAGCTCGAAGCCTTGCGGGCGGCCGGCATCGACGTGGAAATCGTCCCCGGCGTCACCGCCGCGCTCGGCGCCGCCGCGAGTTTCGGCTTTCCGCTCACGCACCGCGACCACGCGCAAAGCTGCGTCTTCGCCACCGGGCACCTCAAGGATCGCCGCGTCGATCTCGACTGGACCGCGCTCGCCCGTCCCGGCCAGACCGTCGTCATCTACATGGGCGTCGCCGGGCTCGACGCGATCTCGGCGCGCCTGCAGGCCGCGGGCATGCCGGGCGATACGCCCGCCGCGCTGATCCACCGCGCCACCTGGCCGAGCCAGCGGGCGTATCCGGGAACCCTGGCCACGCTGCCGGAAATCGCCGGAAAAAACCAGCTCAGACCGCCAGCGCTGATCGTGATCGGCGGCGTGGCGGGCTTGCTGCGAAGAGAAGGGAAATAGCCGGCCTTCCGCGCAAGAAGCGTTTTCATCGCAGTGCTTGAAACTCGCCCTGCCGCTGCTCGTTTG
>JAITAJ010000346.1 GCA_031284185.1 Accumulibacter sp.
GGATATGGCGGTGAAATTCAATGGACAGGTGTATCTCTTCGAGTTCAAGGTGGTGGAAGATGCCGCCGAGGGCACGGCCTTGCGGCAGATCAGGGAGAAAAGATACGCCGACAAATACCAGGCGTTGAACCAGCCCATTCACTTGATTGGAATCGAATTCAGCAAGAAGGCGCGCAATCTGGCCGGGTTTGAAACGGAAAGCCTGGCCGGGGAGCGCGGAGCATTGCCTTCTGTCTTCTGGAAAGGAGAACAGCATGTCGCGCATTGAAGCCAACCCGCAGGTACAGCAGGAATTGCAGAGCCGGGGCGTCACCGATTCTGTCGGCGTCTTCGGCAATCATCAGGTGAAGATCGGCCAGCAGCCGCCCGTCCGTCTGGATCGCGTCCGTTCCGCGCCCATTCCGTTCGCCGGGTTTTCCCGCGCGACGAAGATCGAGCGGGGCATCGCGGGGGTCGACAAGGCGGGCGGCGACGCTCTCCGCCAGCTTGCCCGTCCCGGCGGCCGCCTGGACGCCAAGGCGCTGCTCGGCGATCTCAAGGCGCTGCGCGCGCAACTCAACCGCCTGAACCAACTGGGGCAGATCGCCCCGCCGCCGGAGGACGCGATCCTGCGCGCCTACGCGCCCCTGATCCAGAACCTGAGCAACGAGGAACTGGCCGCCGTCTTCCAGGGCTTCACCAGCGCGGAAATGGACCTGCTCCAGACCGGCCTGCGCCACGAGGGCGAAAACGGCGGCCGCGACGCGCAACGGATGCGCTCCGATCTCGCCGACATCCAGGCCCTGGCGACCAAGGAGGTCAGCGACCGCGTCGCGCGCGACATGATGGCAAACGACACGGCGAGGCCGGAGGCGGAAAGGCGAGCGGCGCAAGCCACGCCGGCGCTCTCCGAACGGTTCGGGCCGCTCCTCCGGGGCGGGGCGCAACCGGTAGCGCAAGCGGCAGCGCCGCCAACTTCGCGCATCGCCGCCGCCAACGTGCTCACGCTGGCGGAAAGAAGCGCCCAGGGCGCGACGGCGCGCGAGCGGATGGGCGAGGATTTCGCGCACAACCTGGAAGCCAACGCGCTTCCCTCCATGCCCGCCCGCGCAATGGGCGACATCCTGCGCGCCGCGCCGCTCACCATGAACATCGACACGGGTTTCCTGTTCGGCGCGTCACCCCTCCTGACCAATCCGGACGCGCATGTGCAGAATTACCACCATCTCGTCCGGGATGTCCGGCAGGGAACCCGCCCGGAAGAAAGCCTGCCCGGCGGCATGGGCTACGCCGCGCCCCGCGACGCGGCGGAACAACTGCTTTTCCCGGAACTGGGCGAACATGGCGCGGACGCTCCGGACGCGCGCCCGGCCTACGCCGCCCTGAACGTCAACCGCAACGAGTTCGGCGCCGCCACCACCAGCATATACGGCGGCTCCCACATCGTCTTCCGGCCGGAGGTGGCCCAGCGCGCCACCTACACGGCGGACGACACCTTCTATGCCATTCCCGCCTCCTTCACGCCGGAACGCCGGGAAAATTTCTACAACCGGCTCGCGGCCATGGACGAGGGCGGGCTTCCCAGGCAGTTCATCGAGGAAGTCCGCAATCCGGCTTCCGAACTCCATCGCGCCTTCGAGGACTATTTCGATGGCCTCGCCACCGATCCGAACGCCAGCATCGCCGCCCTGGATACCCTGCCGCCGAATATCGGCGGCCCCCTGCACGCGGCCTGCGAGGCCGCCGGCCTCGGCCCCCGGGACGGCGAGAACTACGCGCGGGGAGCGCTCATCGCCAGCTTCGGCGACGGCGACAAGGCCCGCGCGCGCACGGCCACCCACGATTCCCTGGAAACCCTGCTTCCCGGCATGGCCACGCCGGCCTTCAATTCCCTGGCGCGCGCCGCCATCGGCGGACAGGCGGCCCCCGTCGTGGGCCTGGCGGGCGCCAACTACATCGAGGCGCAGATACAGGGCGGCATCGTGCCCAACCGCGACATCGCGGAAATCCGCGTGAACCTGCTCGACATCCCTCCCCGCGATCTTCCCGCGGCGAGAGAGCGGGCAGCGGCGTTTACCCAAAACACCGGCATTCCGGTCACTTTTTTCGATCCGGACGACGCGACGCGCCAGCGCAACCAGGACGAGGTGGGCGACGCCGTCACGGCCTCGCTGGGCTTCAACGCCGCCGGACACTGGAACCAGGACCGCCTGGCCGCCGAAATCGGCGCGCTCCGCGGCAATCCCCAGGCCGCGATCGACCGTCTCCTGGCGGACCCGAACGCGAACCTGAGCCATCTTCCGGCGGACGTCCGCCATCTCCAGGGCAACGCCCTGGCCCGCGCCCTGAACAAGGTCGATGCCCTGGCGCGGAAATGGGCCGAGAATCCGCCGGCGAACCACCAGCTCATATCGGAGAACGCGCTCGCCAGAGAGGCTTTCAATGAAGTCTTCAAGCCTCTGCTCCAGGGAAAGGCCGCGCTCCTCGCGGAACTGGACAGGCTGCCCTTCGACAACGCGGCGCAGAAAGAGGCTTTCGTCAATTGGGTGATGAGCGCCCAGGCGCTCTCCTCGCCCGAGGAGCTGCGTCTCATCCATGCCAACGCGACGCGCCAGGCCGAGACCCTGCGGGCGATTGCCGACGCCGATCCGCCCCTCTCCCCGGAAGCCGTGGCGCAAAGATTCGCCGAAACCATGCGGCAGGGAAGGGACGAACTCGCCGCCTTCTTCCAGCGGCAGGTCGACGCCGGAATCGAATTCGGCGCGGAGGACAAGACCACGGAAATCAACCGCATCGCCTTCATGTCCCTGTCCCTGCTCCGGAACGCGGAAGGCGGCGAGGCGACGCTGGCGAGGCTGGCCGGGCAGATGACCGCGCCCGATCAACTGGCTCTCGCCGGACAGATGAAACGTCTGGAGCAGGAGGCCAGCGGCTCCGTCCAGGAAGGGGAAAACCGCCGGGAATTCGATCTTCTTGCCACGACCAATCTCCTCATGGAATTGACCCGCGACAACCTGTGCCGCGAAACAGGCCGCCCGCCCGCCCGCACGACGCCCTTCATCGGGGAACTTTCCCTGCTGCCCGAAAGCGCGCGCACGGCCATCGAGAGCATCGCCGTGGGCATCGCCGGGGAACTGGAAAGAAGCCACCCCGCCTACCCGGCCTTCCCCGCTCCGGCGAATCCGGCGGCCCTGCCGCAGAACGAGGCCACGCGGCGGCAATTCCTGGTGGATCTGCTGCGTCCCGACGGCGCTTATGTGTCGCATGAAAGGACCTTCGAGCACGGCACCTCCGTGCATGGCCGCGGGCACATCGCCCGGGCCTGGGTCTTCGCCGAGGCCATGTGCAACATCACGGAGGAAATGGGCATTCCCGTGGATCGCAACGCCGTCCTCTGCGGCATCGCCGGACACGACATGGGCCGCCGGGCCGGCGGCCCGGATTACTGGGAAGGGCGCAGCGCCGCCATGCTCACCACGGCCATGGACGCCTCTTACGGCGCGGAGAACCTGGGCGAGGCATATCAGCGGGAAGTCGAGAACAGCATCGACGCCCATCGCAGCCAGACGCTGGAAGGCCTGCTGCTCAACGCCGCGGATTCCCTGGACATTGGCCGCACGGCGGATTTCGATCCCGAACGCTTCGCCTTCCTGCACGGCAGGCCGGGAGAAACCCCCTTGCCCGAAGCCCAGCGGATGCGGCAGCAACTGGCCAGGGAGGCCGATCTCTTGCAGCGGCTCACCGATCCCCTGTGCCAGGTGCGTCCGGTCCTCGGACATCTGGCCAACGAGGCGGCGGATTCCCCCTTTATAGATACCTTGATGGAGCAAAGCGCGCAGATCAAAAGGGATGTGACCGATGCCTACGAGCGGCGCTGGAACGAATCCGGCGAAGCGTACGTGCAAAGCGTCGAGAACGCCATCCGCCGGAATCCGGATCTGTTCCCCGTGCTGAACAGGTATTACACGCGGCCGATGGACGCGGCGCCGGCGGCGGCTTCCGCGGCTCCGGGCGTTCCGGTCTAGAAAACCCAGTGGCGCTTCGTCCGACATGACGCCCTGCTCGTCAAAAGCGAGGGGCGAAGGTTTGCGGCAACCCGGACGGCCTCGCGGCTTGTGTTGGCGTCTCGGAAAACCGAACCGCCGCATGGATTGCCACGCCGCCGCGTTCCTCGCTTTTGACGATGTTCCGGCTCGTCCGGAGTCACTCTTTGATGAAAAATGAAAAAGGGGGAAGAACATGCTTTTTGAAGACATCCTGAAGGAATTCGGCCAGGCCGCGGGGATCGGGGAGATCGCCCTCGACGACGAGGGTTCCTGTTCGCTCCTGTTCGACGGAGAGCGGGAAGTCACGCTCACCCTTGACGCGCGCGAGGAGTGCCTTTTCCTTTATGGCCGCGTCGCGGACGCCGGGATATTGCGGGAGATGGAAACCTGCCAGCATCTCCTCGCCGCCTCCTGCCTGGGCGCGGAAACCGGCGGCGCGGCCTTCGCCCTTTACGGCAACAGCGTGCTGCTCTGGAAGCGGCACGAGCATCTTGCCGACAGGTCCGCCCTGGAAAAGGCCATCAACGCCTTCCTGCCCGCGCTCATCGAATGGCAGGAAAAACTCGCCCGGACGCTGGACAAGCCCGTGCCCCAACCGGCGACCGTCGCGCCGTTTCCTCCGGGACTACGCATATAGGCCGGAAGACCAGGGATGGCGCCATCCGTGGAGGGCTGGATCTTTCCGCGCTGGGAATCCTGACGGACGAATTCTTCCGCCTGGGCCAGGTGCTGCCAGCCCGGTCATTTTTCGGAGAAGGCGAGCCTCTCCAGGCAACCTCGCGGGGGCAATCGACGCCTACGACATGGCCTCGATCGCCAGCGCCCTGGGCGACCCCGCGCCTTCGGTGCATGCCGGATTGTGTTATCTCAAGCAGGGCGACAAGGAAAACGCCGCCGCCCTCTTCGACGCGGCGCTGGAA
>JAITAJ010000278.1 GCA_031284185.1 Accumulibacter sp.
CCTGTACTGCTTCCTCTCTCCCGCCCCGATGCCCGGACTCTGGCGCAAGGCCTGCCGGGAAATGCATCCGGGCAGTCTTTTCGCCAGCAAGGCATTCCCCGTCCCCGGCGTCATTCCGGAAAGTGTCTGCCATGATCTTTCGCCACGCGATACGTTATATGTATACCGGATTCCGGATGAATCGGAGCAATGAACAGTTCTGGGTGTCGCGCATACCATGATTCGAGGGCGTCTGTTGCACGTTTTGCCCACGCATGCCCACACCACAGGGCGGCATCCCTGGTTCCATCGAAGCGCCAACACTGCGGATAGCCATCCATCTTCCATGGTGGAAAGTTCTTCAGGTATGGCCATACTCCCCATTTTTTGAGACAAGTTCTATATAGAACAGCTTTTTACAGACCGGCCCTGCGCATCAAATCGGCAATTGAAACATCAAGGGCGGCGGCAATGCGATGAATGTTGAACAGGCTGAGATTGTGTTCGCCTCGTTCGATACCCCCCATGTAGCTACGGTCGATTTCCGCCAAGCCTGCCAGTTCTTCCTGTGAAATCCCTTTATCCATGCGGCTTACGCGCACGGCCTGCCCAAAACTTGCGAGCGAGGTGACGCCCGATAATTTGCTCCGTTTCGCCATATCGCGATGATCCGGCGCTGGCGTTTATGAAACCACGGGATATAATACCATCTCCGTTGTCCTGGACGAAGACAGGCAACATGAATCCCGAACGGCGCTTATGCGATAGGAATCGTGATGACACAGCATGATGGCAACGAACAAATAGAGCAATCGCTGATTGACGTGGCGGTGGAAAGCTGGCGCTTTGCGCGCTTGTTCGCGCGCCTTGTCAGCAAACTCGATGCTGGCGAGTCCAGTCGCTATCTCGGACAACTTCGTTATTTCCAGAAGAAAGTCGAGGACAACCTGGATTCCTGCGGCCTCAAGCTGGTGAACGTCGAAGGGCAGCCCTACGACGTTGGAACGGCTGTGTCCGCGCTTAATCTGGGCGATTTTGGCCCAGATGACACGTTGTTTGTGGATCAGATGCTGGAACCGATCATCATGGGGCCGGACGGCCTGCGCAAACAGGGCGCGGTAATGCTCAGAAAGGCGGAATCATGAAGTACGTTGGAATCGATCTTGGCACAACCAACAGCGCCATTTGTTCCTTTGATGGCGAATCCATCCGTCTCTACAAAAGTCCCGAACAGCATGACGTCACGCCGTCCGCCATCTTCATCGACCGGCGCGGCAACAAGCACATCGGACTGCGCGCCTATGACAACGCGGCGAAGAATCCGGACAATGCGGCGGTGCTGTTCAAACGGCTCATGGGTACGAGTACCCCCGTGAAACTGTCCGCGGTCAACCTGACCATGACGCCGGAGGAATGTTCCGCCGAAGTGCTGCGTGTCCTTTTCGGTTATCTGCCCGAAGAAATCAGGAACGATGGGGATACCGGCACCGTCATCACCGTCCCGGCCGCCTTCAATCAGATGCAGAAGGATGCCACGATGGCGGCTGCCGACGCGGCGGGCATCGGGCGCGTCGCGCTGATGCAGGAACCTGTGGCCGCCGTGATGAGCGTGATGCGGCAGCGAAAGAACGATGGCGTCTTTGTCGTCTATGACCTTGGCGGCGGCACGCTTGACATCGCCATTGCCGAGAGCATTGCCGGGCGCGTGAATCTGCTCGCGCACGGCGGCATCGCCATGTGCGGCGGGCGCGATTTCGACCGCATCCTGTTCGATAACATCGTCAAGCCGTGGTTGCTGGATCACTTCGACCTGCCCGAAGACCTGGCCGCGAACCCGCAGTTCAAGTCTTTGCTGCGCATGGCGACCTGGGCGGCAGAGAAGGCCAAGATCGAGCTGTCGCAGAAGGAAGAAGTGATTGTCAGTCTGCCTGAAACCGAGCTGGGCGTGCGCGATCAGGCGGGCGAGGAAATCTACATCGACATCACTGTGGATCGAAAGCGTTACGACGACTTGATTTCCCCCAAGGTCGAGGAGTCCATCCAGGCTGCCCGCGAAACGCTCGAAAAAGCCGGGTTGAGTCCGCATGATGTCGAGCGTGTCGTATTCGTGGGCGGCCCTACGCACTACAAGCCCTTGCGCGACAAGATCGCTTTCGAGCTTGGCATCGCGTCGTCCACCGACGTGAACCCGATGACTGCCGTTGCCGAAGGCGCGGCGGTGTTTGCCGAATCCATCGACTGGGCATCGCAGAGCCGTGGACGCAAGAGTTCCAGAGGCGCAATCAGCGCTGGCGGCGCGCTGGATTTGACGTTCAATTATCATGCCCGGACGCCGGATACACGAACGCGCGTGGTGGTCAAGCTGGGCAGCGCGGTAGCGAAAGGGGCAGAATTCCAGATCGACAGCCTGGATACCGGCTGGTCGTCCGGGCGCATGGCGCTTGCCGACGGGGCGGCCATTGATTTGACGCTCGCCAAGCCCGGGGAGAACGTCTTCAAGGTGTTCGTCTTCGATGCGCATGGCGGCGCCATCGCGCTGCGCGAGGACAGGATCGTGATTGCGCGCACTGCGGCGAGCATTGACGCCATTCCGGCTTCGCATTCCATCGGGGTAGAAGTCCTTGATAAGGTAGGTGGGTGCTCGTTGCTTGACTTCCTTGTGCGCGATGGCGATTCCCTGCCCAGGAAAGGAAAGAAGATTTTCAAGGCGGGGGAATCGCTCAAGGCCGGGAGCGCGCAGTCGCTCAAATTCAAGCTGTGGGAAGGAGACATCCAGAATCCAATCACGGACAACCGGTTCATCGGTATGCTCGAAATACAGGGTTCCGATTTCGACGATGGCGTGATCGCCGCGGGCGCGGAACTGATCTGCGAATATGAAATGCTGGATTCAGGCAATATCGTCCTGAATGTTGCCGTTCCTTCCATCGGCGGCTCGTTTCGCAGCCACAATTTCTACTCCAGCGTGGAAGGGAAAATCGACTACACCAAGGCATCAAAACTGGTAGGAGAAGAGGCGGATACCGCCTTGCAACGCCTGGAGGAAATGGCGCAGAAGATCGATGATCCCCGGCTCGATCAGGCGCGAGACAAGCTGGAACAGGCATGTTCCATCCAAACTGGCGAGTCCGACCCCGAAACCACCAAACAGGCCATGGATAATGTCCAGGAGGCCAAGCGACTGCTGGCATTGGCGCGCAAGGAACATCTGAAGGAAATTCGCCAACTGGAACTCGACCGGGTCAGGGAAGATTTCGACCGGATGGTGAGAAAGGACGCACGCTCGACCGAAAGTAGCGCCTTCGACAATCTCGCCAGGACTGCCCAGCGCGCAATCGACAACAACAGCCACGATTTCGAGGGCTATCTGGGCGACATGAATCGCCGGATTGGACAGATTCTTGCCCGCCAGGACTGGTTCGTGATCGAAGTGTTCCAGCATCAGGCGAAATCCCCCTACCTGTTTGCGGACGCGCACGAACATAAACGCCTGGTGGCAGCAGGGAATGCGGCATTGCAGGCCAATGACATCGAGCAATTGCGGCAGGTCATCTTCCATCTCAACGAGATTCGCATCGGATCGACGGGGGGCGATGACATGTTGACGGGCGTGAACATCGTGCGGAGCTGAGCATGGCGCTCGATACATGGTTGCCTGTCGGCTTCTGCTTGCCAGACGGCGCAAAGGTTCGCGGCGCGCTGTTCGAGGGCGCGGACTGGCAGGTGTTTGAAACCCAGGGTGACGGGAGGGCGCTCGTTGCGCAAGAAATCCTGGCGCAGCACTGGCTGGAGACAGGGTTGATCGACGAAGGAACATTCAACACCTTTCAGTTTGGCAATCAGCACTTTCGTTCGATTTCATGTGGTTCAAGTCAAACACTTTGCCCGGTCAGCGAAGCGAAATCCCCCGACAACAAGACCGAGGCGCTGGCCTTTGCCCTGGCCCTGAAAGCCACGCGCGACATCGATCCGGAATCGGCGCTGCAAGACGCCCTGTACGTCGAGAAGATCACCCGCTTGCTGCCGACTTACAGCATCAGTTCCCGAACCGGCGACGATGTCGTGCTTGGCTACTGGCTGACAGGCGGCGCGAGCATTCCGGCGACCTCTTTCCGCAGGCTGCGCCAGACCATGAGCTGGATCGGCGCGGAGCACCTGAAGGATGTCGTCCAGGCGGCAGGATTCGATGTGGCAGAAGTCATTCCACGCGAACACGCGCCGCTTCCGTCCGAAAAGACGGAGGCCGCGCCAGCCGAGGAAAGCAGGGAAGGAACCCGGCGTGTGACGCCTGAACCGGACAAGATTTTCGAGTTGGCGGGCCGCCCGGAACTGGCGGGTTTCTTCAATGAACACATCGTTGACATCATCCTGCATCGTGACCGCTACAAGGCGTTGGGCATCGAATTCCCTTCGGCGGTGATCCTGCACGGCCCTCCGGGTTGCGGCAAGACCTTCGCCGTCGAACGCCTGGTGGATTTCCTCGGCTGGCCGAGCTTCCAGATCGACGCCTCCAGCGTCGCCAGTCCCTACATTCATGAAACCAGCAAGAAAGTCGCCGAGGTTTTCGACAAGGCAATGGAGAACGCGCCATCGGTACTGGTGATCGACGAGATGGAAGCCTTTCTCGCCGACCGCGAAATGGGCGCGGGTTCATCGCATCATCGCGTCGAGGAAGTGGCCGAGTTTCTCCGCCGTATTCCCGAAGCCGTGAAGAACGAGGTGCTGATCATCGCCATGACGAACCGCATTGACATGATCGATCCCGCCATTCAGCGCCGGGGGCGCTTCGATCACGTCATCAAGGTGGATTTTGCCAGTGAAGCCGAAATCCAGTCGCTGCTGGATAAGCTGCTGTCCTCTTTGC
>JAITAJ010000087.1 GCA_031284185.1 Accumulibacter sp.
TCGGGCGTTGAACCAGCCCATTCACCTGATCGGGATCGAATTTGGCAAGAAGGCGCGGAACGTGGTGGGGTTCGAGGTGGAGAGTCTGGATTGAAACGGCGGATTACGGCTTGCGCCTACCCTACGTTCGATCCGGGCTACGCTTGCTGGCAAGTCCCCGCCCGAGGCTTGCGTCGTACTTTTTGGCCGCGTCCCAGTCTTTCGCGTCCAGTAGCGCAGAGAGCATGACACTGGTTTTACCCGCATCGTTGACCAGCGCATCGGGCGTGCCGAATCCGGCTTCCAGCTTCTCCGCCATGGCGGCGACTGAGGCTTCATCGTAAAACTCACTCCGGTTTGAAACCCCGCCCTTTAGGGCGATGCGAAGGTCGAAACCCCTTCCAAGTTCGTTTTGAGCGACAGGCATGAATGCCTGCCGCTGATTTCTTGCTTACACTATCCCCCTCGCGGAAAGGCGATGGATTCAGAGGGACAGCGGGCAAAAGACCTGTCTGCCGGCGCGCGGGAATGAGTCCCTGTTCGAGTCCGTCCCCAATGCGGGAATAACATAACCATCTTTTTTAATCAAAGAGTTACTATCTGGTAGGCGGCGAGGACGAGAACGATGTTCGCGCCGGCGATCGCCAGAAACCGCTTGACGCCCAGCGTGCGCGGGCGGTGTCGCCGGGCGGCGGCGCGACGGGGAGGGGGCATGGGCGCTCGAAATCGGGGCGGAACAAAGCGCGAGTGATGATTCATCCCGATTATTCCCTTGACTCCCTGTTGGCTTGCCGTCCGTTTTCGGAAGTCACCGGGGTTCATTTGAGAGAATTCGCATGGATAGGATAGATGGCCGGGGCGGATTTGCCGCCCGGACGCTCAAGCGCGTTTCACCGCCCGCGCTCGGACTGTTGATCGTCCTTTGCTGCGGCGGGATTTTCCTGATGGCGTGGTCGTGGAGCAAGAATGGCGGCGAAAGACAGGAGTACATCGGCGCCGAGGCGCGCCGGGGCGATGTCGAGGACCTGGTGACGGCCACCGGCGCGTTGCAACCGCGGGACTATGTCGACGTCGGCGCGCAGGTTTCGGGGCAACTGAAAAAAATCCACGTCGAGATCGGGCAGACGGTCAGGGAGGGAGAACTGCTGGCCGAGATCGACGCGGAGCAGTCGGCGGCCCGGGTCGAAGCCGGCCTGGCCCAGTTGCGTTCGCTGAAGGCGCAACTGGAACAGCGCCGCCTGAATCTGGTCAAGGCCGAGCGCGATCTTGCGCGTCTGCGCAACCTGCTGGCCGAAGAGGCGACGACCCTGGAAAGTCTGCAGAACGCCGAAACCGAGGCCGCCGACATGAGAGCGCAGATGGCGCAGTTGCGCGCGCAGATCGATCAGTTGCGCGCGACGACGCGGGTCGAGGAAGCCAATCTCAAATACACCAAGATTTATGCGCCGATGTCCGGCACGGTGGTCAGCATCGCCGCGAAGAAAGGCCAGACCCTGAACGCCAACCAGTCGGCGCCGAACCTGATGCGGATCGCCGATCTGGCGGTGATGAACGTTCAGACACAGGTTTCCGAGGCCGACGTGAGCAAGCTGCGGATCGGCATGGACGCCTACTTCACGACGCTGGGCGGGCAGGGGAGGCGCTGGCGCGGCAAGCTGGACAAGATCGAGCCGACGCCGACGGTGACCAACAACGTCGTTCTGTACAACGCCCTGTTCGAGGTGCCGAACGAGAACGGTCTCTTGATGACGCAGATGACCGCCCAGGTGTTTTTCGTCGTGGCCCAGGCGCGTGACGCGCTGCTCGTGCCGATGTCGGCGATCGCTCGGCTCGCCGCCGGGACGGGGCGGCAGGATGGTCCGGGCGATGACGGAGAATCGGCGCGTCGTGGATCGGGCGCCGGAATCGCCGGCCGGGCGCGGGCGCGTGAGGCACGTGTCAGAGTGATCCGGCCGGGCGGTGGCATCGAGGAGAGGCAGGTGGTGATCGGCGTGAGCAACCGGATCCATGCCGAAGTGATTTCCGGCCTGTCGCCGGGGGAAACGGTGGTGGTCGGCGTGCGCGCGCAAGAGAAGGCCGAGGCGGGCCTCGAAGGAGCGTCGAACCGCCAGCCACCATCCTCGCAGTTGCGGATGCAGCCGCCGGTGCCGGGAATACCGGGCGGCGCGGGCAGGGCACACTAGCGTGAGCGCCGGGCAAGAAGCGGCCGCCGGCGCGGCGGCGCTGATCACGCTGCGCGGCGTCACCAAGACCTACCGCAACGGAGAACTGGCCGTCCAGGTGCTGCACGGCGTCGACCTGGACATCCACGAGGGCGAATTCGTGGCCATCGTCGGCGCGTCGGGATCCGGCAAATCCACGCTGATGAACATCCTCGGCTGCCTGGACCGGCCCACTTCGGGCGCTTACCTGTTTCGCGGAGAAGACGTTTCGGGACTGGAGCGCGACGCGCTGGCCGGGTTGCGGCGCGAGTCCTTCGGCTTCGTCTTCCAGAGCTACAACCTGATCGCCACCGCGACCGCCGCCGAGAACGTCGAGGTACCGGCGGTATATGCCGGCGTGCCGCCGGCGGAACGCCGCCGCCGCGTCGACGAACTGCTGCGGATTCTGGGTCTGTCGGATCGCGGCCATCACCGCCCGAGCCAGTTGTCCGGCGGGCAGCAGCAGCGGGTATCGATCGCCCGGGCGCTGATGAACGGCGGGCGGGTGATCCTGGCCGACGAGCCGACCGGCGCGCTCGACAGCAAGAGCGGCGCCGACGTCATGAAGCTGCTCGAACGCCTGTCGGAAGACGGCCACACGGTGATCCTGATCACGCACGCCGCCGAAGTGGCGGCGCACGCGGCGCGGGTCATCGAACTGCGCGACGGGTACGTGGTGACCGATTCCTCCGCGCGTCCGCCGGCGCGGGGAGTGGCGCCGGAAACTCTGCCGGCGCCGCGCGGGAAGCGCGGTCTGTGGGATGCGCTCGAATCCGCGAAGAGCGCGCTGCGGGCCTTGCGGGCGAATCTTTTCCGCTCGGCGCTGACCTTGCTGGGGATCGTGATCGGCGTGGCCTCGGTGATCGCCATGCTGGCCATTGGCGACGGAGCGAAACAGCAAGTGCTCGACCGGATCAGCACGATGGGTTCCAATCTGCTCCTGGTCCGTCCCGGCGCGCCCAATCAGCGTGGATTCCGCAATACCGCGACGCTGGTGCTCGCCGACGTCCGGGCCATCGACAGCGAAGTGTCCAACGTACTGGCCGCGGTGCCGGAGCAGGAAAGCAGCGCGACGCTGCGCCACGAAGATTCCGACTACTCCACCAGCATCATGGGCACCTCGCCCAAATTTCCCGCCGCGCGCCGCTGGAACGTCGCCGAGGGCACATTTTTCAGTGACGAGGACGAGGCCGGCTACGCGACGGTCGCCGTGCTCGGGCAGACCGTCGCGCGGGCGCTGTTCCGCGATGGCGCCTCGCCGCTCGGCGAATACGTGCTGGTCAACAACCTCATCTTCCAGGTGATCGGCGTCATGGTCGCGCGCGGCGCGTCGCCGAGCGGCCACGACCAGGACGACGTCGTGCTGGTGCCCTATCAGACCAGTCAGTTGCGCCTATCCGGACAGCGTTTTCTGCGCAACGTGACGGTGGCGGTGGCCGACGTAAAGCGTATCGACGAGACGCAAGCGGCGGTGGAATCCCTGCTGGCGGCGCGTCACGGAGCCATCGATTTCCAGATTCGCAACATGGCCTCGATCATCGACGCGGCGACCGAAACGCAGAACACGATGACTCTCCTGCTCGGCTCGATCGCGGCCATTTCCCTTCTGGTCGGCGGGATCGGCGTGATGAACATCATGCTGGTCAGTGTCACCGAGCGCACGCGGGAAATCGGCATCCGCATGGCGACCGGCGCGCGGACCGGCAACATTCTCCAACAGTTCCTGATCGAAGCGCTGGTCGTCTCCGCGCTTGGCGGATTGATCGGCGTGGCTTGTGGTCTGGGAGCCGCCGCGGTGATCCGGGCCTTCGGCACGCCGATCCGATACTCATTGCCGCCCGTGCTTCTCGCCTTCAGTTGCTCGTTCGCCACCGGGCTGATCTTCGGCTATCTGCCGGCGCGCAAGGCGGCCGCGCTCGACCCGGTCGTGGCGCTGGCCTCGGAATAATTCAGAGGACAGAGGTTTGAGAAGACAGAAGACAGATTGGCTTGTGGCGCTTCGCGCCGTTCAGAAGACAGAAACTTGAGAAGACAGGAAGGGAAGGGGAGAAATTCCATGTCCAGAAAAATGAACGACCGCCGTGGCCGATCGCCATTGCTCGCCCTGCTCGGGCTGCTGTTCGGCGCCTGCGCGGTCATCGAGCCTTCTTCCTTGCCGCGGATGGCCTTGCCGGAGCAATGGAGCGAACCGCTGCCAGACGCGCCGGCGGCCGCCGGCGGCGTCGATTCCGAATGGTGGAAGGGTTTTGCCTCTGTCGAACTCGATCGCTTGGTCGAACTCGCGCTCGAGGACAACCCTGACCTGTCGATTTCCGCCGAGCGCATCCGCCAGGCGGAAATCGCCCTGCAACTGACCGGCGCCGCCCGTCTGCCGGGCGTGAACGCCAGCGCCGGCGCGTCGAGCAGCCGGAGTGCCGCGGACGGCGAGCCGGTTACCCGCCGGGAGTCCAGCAGCTTGGGCGTGTCGATGAGCTATGAAATCGATCTCTGGGGGCGGATCGCGGCCACCGTCGCGGCGGGCGAGGCGACCCTGAAGGCGACGCGCTTCGATCATGCCGCCGTCCGCCTGTCGCTGATCGCCAACGTGACCGGCGTTTATTTCGAATCGCTGGCGGCGGGCGAACGCTTGCGCATCGCCAGGGAAAACCTCGCGTCGGCGCGGCGCATCCTGGACATCGTCGACGCGCGGCATCGCCACGGCATCGCCACCAGCCTCGACGTGTCGCAGCAGCGCACCACTGTCCTGTCGCAACAGGCCGCCCTGATTCCGTTGGAGGTCCAGGCGCGTCAGTTGCGTTCCGCGCTGGCGTTGCTGCTCGGACGGATGCCGCAGGGCGTGGCGTTCGCCGAAGAAACGCTCGATGGTCTGCGGATTCCGGTGGTCGTTCCCGACGTGCCGGCGTCCCTGCTCGTGCGCCGTCCCGACGTCGCCGCCGCCGAGGCAGCGCTGGAGGCCCGCGACGCCAACGTCGCCGCGGCCCGCGCCGCGCTCCTGCCGGGCGTCTCGCTGTCGGCGTCCGGCAGCCTGGGCAGCGAGGTCCTGCTGGATCTGTCCAATCCGACCCGCAGCCTTTCCGTGGCCCTGTCGCTGGCCCAGACCCTTTTCGACGGTGGGCGTCTGAGCTTGCAGGTGGAAAACGCGCGTTCGCAGCGGGCCGCGCAGATCATCGATTACGCGCGGGTGGTGCGCGCGGCCTTGAAGGAAGTCGACGACGCTCTCGGCAATGTCGAGAAATCGGCGCGTCAGGAAGCCGCCCAGCAAGCCGCACTCGAACAGGCGTCGCGCTCGCTGCGTCTGGCGGAACTGCGCTACCGGGAAGGTGCCGGTGAGCTGATCTCCGTGCTGGAAGCCCAACGCGCCGTCTATTCCGCCCGCGACCAACTGGTCACGCTGCGCCTGTCGCGCCTGCAAGCGGCGATCGACCTCTGCAAGGCGCTGGGCGGGGCGTTTCAGAGGACAGAGTTTCA
>JAITAJ010000097.1 GCA_031284185.1 Accumulibacter sp.
GCCTGACCCTCCGTCCCGTCCCGAACAAACCCGTCTCCCTCGACCTGAATCTCCAGGGGCACACCGGCAAGCGGGACGGCCTCTCGGGCAGCGTTCAGCTCAAGTTCGACTTTTGAGGAAGGGGGTTCAGAGGACAGAAAACAGAGGACAGAAGACAGTTTCAGAAGACAGAAGACAGAGGACAGAAGACAGATCAGCTTGGGCGCTTCGCGCCGAGTGAGGACGAAAAACCGAGCGCTCGGTTTCTCTGTCCTCTGTCCTCTGTCCTCTGACTTCTGTCCTCTGTCCTCTGGGACTCTGTCCTCTGGCACTGTCTTCTGATTTTTCTAAGCTCAGTCCTCTGAACTCGATCACTCGGTTTTTCCATCACACCCGGCGCGACAGCGCCGCAAGCTCATCTGTCTTCTGACTTCTATCTTCTGTCTTCTGAAACTGTCTTCTGACTTTTCTAAGCTCTGTCTTCTGGAACGCGCTCGGTTTTTCCATCACACCCGGCGCGACAGCGCCGCAAGCTCATCTGTCTTCTGTCCTCTCAAATCGCTGTCTTCTGAAACCTGTCCTCTGGAACCTGCCCCAGAGCATGACCGGCGCCCTTGCAAAAATCGCCGCTCCGGGAAGGCCCCCACGAAAACAACGCCTCGTAATCGATGCGCTCCTGAAACTTTTTGCGCCTCGTTTCGGCGGTGTCCAGTACGCAGGAACAAAGACCTTCCCTGAAGGTTCGGACACCCCGCCCCGCTTCATGGCCCTGGGGAATCAGGCCGATGGCCGCGCCGTCGCGGGCACAGGCGGCGACGGCGATCTGTTCGATGGGGCGCAGGGCGACCAGCGCGGCACGGCCTTCGTCCATGCGGGATTCCGAGGCGACGGCCAGGTCGCAGCCCCATTTGGCGGCGGCCAGCGCCAGCTCGGGATGAATCAGCTCGTCCAGCGAAGCCAGCAGGATTCTCGCCGGCCCGAATTCGACACGGGGAAGGTCGGCGGCATCCGCTGTCGCGCCGGAGGAAGGCCAAACCCCGCTCCTCTCCCCGCCCTTCGTCCAGAAACAGAGCCGCCCCGTGGCCCCGTCGCGGGCCACCACGGCGATCTCTCCGGTTTCGGCGAAATTCCCGATGCCTTCCCGTTCGGACGCGGAGTAGGAACGGGAAGGCAGAACGATCAGGGAGACGGGATCGAAATCCTGCCGACGGTGGATCAGACAGTCGACCGGATTCTCGTCCGCGCCGGGGATCAGGCAGTGAATATTCAGCCTGCCGGGCGACGGCAGTTTCAGGAAGCCGGTCAGATTTTCGATGACGCTGAAATTGCCGACGGCGCGGTAACAGGCTTCGCGGCGGCGGCTGGCGAGGATTCCCCGGCGGCGAAGGCCGGCCAGATGGCCGTGTTCGTCGAGCGGCAGCCGCGCCCACATCAGCGCCGTGGCATCGGCGGCCCGATCCAGCAGCGCGGCGCCGGACGGCGCGGCGGCACAGCTTTTGGCCGCGCGGCAATCCATCCGCCTTTCCTGGCCGGTGCGATTCGCGGCCAAGAGGTAGACACCGTTTTCCCTGGCGCGCTGCCGCCAGAGATCACTGGGATCGAGGCCGCCGGGAGGCCAGTTGGCGGGGACGAAGATCAGATCGGCCCCCTTGACGGCGGTCACTCTGGACGGCAGGGCGTAGTAGGAATCGGAACAGATCAGGAGCCCCATGCGGCCCCACGGCGTGTCGAAGACGTTGTTCTGAGCCGCCGGGCCGGGGCAGGCCCAGCGCGATTCGGCGCTGATCTTGCGATAGCGTTTCACCAACGCGCCGTCCGGGCCGAAGACGAAGGCCGAGTTGTAGAAGATGCCGGTGAGCGGGTCGCGCTCGGCCCAGGCGGCCACGAGGTAAATCCCGCGTTCCCCGGCCAGTTTGCCCAGCGCCGTTCCGGCCGGCCCATCCGCTTCCTGCGCGAAAGGGGCGATTTCTTCCCGGCTTTCAAAGCAATAGCCGGAAAGCGACATCTCCGGCCCGACCGCGATCCGCGCGCCTTCATCGGCGGCCCGATGGAAAAGGCGCAGCAGTTCGGCCAGATTCTTTTCCGGCTGGCCATGCTCGACCGCCAAGTGGGCCAGCGCGACGTTCAGTTCCGGCATTTCGATCTTCCCTCGACGGAAATCAGTAGGCGGTCGGCGTCCCCCTGGCGTCTTCCGGCCAACGATTCTCGAAGAGCA
This sequence comes from Accumulibacter sp., assembly GCA_031284185.1. Lineage (GTDB taxonomy): Bacteria > Pseudomonadota > Gammaproteobacteria > Burkholderiales > Rhodocyclaceae > Propionivibrio. The sequence goes on from JAITAJ010000097.1 coordinate 2,195, forward strand.
CGTCGTCGATGTCCAGGCGCTTGCCCCAGCCGGCGTCCTCGAACATGGGACGCGGGTAGAACGCCGATACGCGGCCAACGCACAGGATGCCGAGCGGTCGCGCGCCGGGGGGCAGGGCCAGCAGGGGCGCGAGCTTTTCCGGGTCGAAGAACGATACCCAGCCCAGGCCGATGCCTTCGGCGCGCGCGGCGAGCCACATGTTCTGAACGGCGCAGCCGACCGAGGCGACGTCCATTTCCGGCAACATGCGGCGTCCGATGATGTGTTTCTCGCGTTCCGGCATCAGCGTGACGACCAGCAATTCGGCGCATTCGCGGATGCCCTCGATCTTCACGCCCAGGAAATCCTCCTGGCGCGAAGGCAGCGCCGCCGCCGTCGCCAGCCGTTCGGCCTCGACCAGCGCGCGCATTTTCTGGCGCAGGCCGGAATCGGTGACGCGGATGAAGCGCCAGGGCTGCATGAACCCCACCGACGGCGCGAGATGCGCGGCCTCCACCAGCCGCTCGACGAACCCCGCGGGCAAGGGCTCGGCCTCGCCGGACGGCACGAAGTGGCGCATGTCGCGGCGCTCGCGCAGAACGCGCCAGAGCGCGTCGATTTCGGAATTGGAATAGCGGTGCGGCGCATGAGTCATGAAAGCCTCCTGTTGGGCGAGATTGAAGTCAGAGAACAGCGGTTTGAGGGGACAGAAGACAGATTGGCTGCCCTGTTTTCTGTTTTCCCAAGTCTCTGCCCTCTGGAACGCGAAGCGTCGCAAGCCGATCTGTATTCTGCCCTCCGATTTTAATGTATTTGACGTGAAGGTTGAGACTTCCCGCTACGGCTGGACAGAGGACCGAGAATGGATAAATTGCAGAGGTTTTGTCCGTTCCGGCTGTTCAGCTCGCCGTGCCCTTGGGACGGAAAATCCGTGTGTGAGCCAGAAGCGTCCCGCCGGGTTTTTCACAGGAACCCGAACGGTGGCCCAGGCTCGTAAGCCCGCGTTTTTGCGGGGATGGGACGTGAAAACGAATCGGGTCGTCACCGAGAAACTTGCCGGGATCGATGCCTCGAAGGACACGCATGAGAAAACTCTCGACTATCATGAATACCCCGTTGAAAGACAATTCCCCTTGGCGCGCAGAAAACGCGCTCAAGCCTCTGCCCTCTGAGGCTCCGTCCCCTGAATCATCAGCAGCGGCGCGCGCATCCGGCGAACCATGACGATGCCGGGCACGGCCACGGCCACGGAGAACAGGTAGAACGCCGGCCAGCCGACGCTTTCGGTCAGCACGCCGGCGACCGGGCCGACGTAGATGCGCCCGACCGCCGCCAGGGCGGAGAGGAGCGCGTAGTGGGTGGCCGTGAAACGACTGTTGCACAGCGCCATCAGCAGGGCGACCAGCGCCACGGTGCCCATGCCGCCGGTGAGGTTTTCGCCGGCAACGACGGCAAGCAGCAGGAAATCGAGCGAGGTGGCCTCGCGCAGCGAGACGACGAGCCAGTCGAACGGCGGTACGGTGATGCCGCCCCAGGCGCCCTTGCCGAATACGGCGATCAGGTAGAAGCCGAAATTCGACAGGAGTTGCAGGATGCCGAAGAACAGCAGCGCGCGGTATAGGCGCACGCGCAACATCAGCGTGCCGCCGATCAGGGCGCCGATGATGGTCAGCCAGATGCCGATGATCTTGTTGGCGATGCCGACCTCGGCCTGCGAAAATTCCAGCCCCTTGATCAGGAAGGCGGTGGTCAGGCTGCCGGCGAAGGCGTCGCCGAGCTTGTAGAGGACGATCAGCGCCAGGAACGGGACGGCGCCGGGCTGCGCGAAATAGGCGGTGAGCGAGGCGTTGAGCGTTTCGAAACGCGCCAGCCGGGCGAACCACCACGCCAGCGGCACGGCGGCAAGGATCTCGGCCATGACGAAAAGGAGCCGGATCCAGCGGTCGGCGCCGTGGGGGTCCAGCCCGATCAGGACGAGCGCGTTCCGGGCCAGAAGATAACCGGCGCCGACACCGGCCAACATGGACAGGAAACCGCGCAGCTCGCCGCCGGCGCTGGAGGGGCGCGGTCGCGGCTCGCCGCGCACCGGCGGCAGCAGGAACAGGGAGATGAGCGCCGCGCCGGCCATGATCCCGCCCATGAGCGCATACACCTTCGGCCACGAACGCCACTGGTCGGCCCAGATCAGGGCGATGCCGCCCGAAACGATCATCGCCAGACGATAGCCGAAGACGTGCAGCGAGGCGCCCAGCCCATGCTCGGACTTGTCGGCGAGCACGTCGGCGCGATAGGCGTCGACCACCACGTCCTGAGAAGCCGAGAGGAAGGCCAGAAGCACGGCCCATTGGGCGAAAAGCCGCGGCTCTTCGCCTGGCGAGAGGCCGGAGAGCGCGAACAGGATGAGCGCCAGCGCCCCTTGCGTCAGCACCAGCCAGCCGCGCCGGCGGCCGAGCCAGGGCGGCTCGAAGCGATCCATCAGCGGCGCCCAGAGAAACTTGAAGGTGTAAGGAATGCCGATGAGTCCGAAGAAGCCGATCGTGGCAAAGTCGATGCCATCGGTCGTCAGCCATGCCTGCATCGCCTGGCCGGTCAGGGCGAGCGGCAGGCCGGAGGCGAAGCCGAGCAGAAGCACCGCGGCGAGGCGATGGCTGCGTCTGAAATCCGGCATCCGCTTACGAGCGGCCAAGCCGGTAGAAAGCCAGGCTGCCGTTCAGGTTGGGATCGTCGGTGACCGGCTGGCCGTAAACGTCGGAAGCCAGACGCTCGCGGATTTTTATGCCGAGTCTGCCGCACAGCGCTTCAAAGTCGACGATGGTGAAAAAACGCATGTTCGGCGTGTCGTACCACTCGTAGGGCAGGTCCTCGGAAACCGGCATGTGCCCGGCGGCGATCGCCTCGCGGTTCACGCGATAGGCGAAGTTGGGAAAACTGACGATGGCCTCGTCGGCCACGCGCAGCATCTCGCCGAGGATGCGCTCGGTGCTGTGCATCGTCTGCAAGGCTTGCGAGATGATGGCGTGACTGAAGGAGCCATCCTCGAAGCCGGAGAGTCCGCCGTCGATGTCGATCTGGATGACGTCGATGCCGTTGCGGATGCAGCGGAGCACGCTTTCGTGATCGATTTCCACGCCGTAGCCGGTGATCGCCTTGGTTTCGGAAAGATAGCCCAGCAGCCGGCCATCGCCGCAGCCGAGATCGAGTACGTGCTTGCCGGCGGGAATCCAGTCGGCGATCACGGCGAAGTCGAAGCGCTCGCGCTCCTTGGGGGTCAGCGGGCGGGGATTCGTCCCGCGCGGTCGAATGGGCGTCATGCCTCGATGTTCTCCAGATAGGCGCGTAATACGGCGTGATAGTGGGCATCGTCGAGCAGGAAGGAGTCGTGCCCGGCGTCGCAGTCGATTTCGGCGTAAGCCACGCGGCGCCGGTTCTGCATGAGGGCGAAGACGATTTCACGCGAACGCGCCGGCGAAAAGCGCCAGTCGGTGGTGAAGCTGACGACCAGGAAGCCCGCCCGCGCCGGCAGGAGCGCGGTGGTGAGATCGCCGTCGCAGGCGTCCGCCGGATCGAAATAATCCAGCGCCTTGGTGGTCAGAAGATAGGTGTTGGCGTCGAAGAAACCGGCGAATTTGTCGCCCTGGTGACGCAGGTAGGATTCGATCTCGAAGTCGATGTCGTAGCTGAAACCGAGTTCGCCGCCGCGCAACTGCCGCCCGAACTTCTCGTTCATCTGATCGTCGGAGAGGTAGGTGATGTGGCCGATCATTCGCGCCAGACGCAGACCGCGCGTCGGCACGACGCCGCGATTGGCGTAGTGTCCGCCGTGAAAGTCGGGATCGGAGAGAATGGCCTGGCGGGCGACTTCGTTGAAGGCGATGTTCTGGGCGGAGAGCTTGGGCGCCGAGGCAATGGCGATGACGTGGCGGGTGCGCTCGGGAAATTGCAGCGACCACGCGATGGCCTGCATTCCGCCGAGGCTGCCGCCAATCACCGCGGCCCAGGTGTCGATGGTGAGGTGATCGGCCAGCCACGACTGGGCGAGCACCCAGTCCTCGACGGTCACCAGCGGAAAATCGGCGCCGTAGCGCTTGCCGGTTTCGGGATTGATCGACAAGGGGCCGGTCGAACCGTAGCATCCGCCGATGTTGTTGATCCCGACGACGAAGAATTTTTCCGTGTCGAGCGGCTTTCCCGGCCCGACCAGGTTGTCCCACCAGCCCTCGCTGTTCGGCGTGTCCGCATAGACGCCGGCGACGTGGTGGTTGCCGGCCAGCGCGTGGCAAACGAGCACCGCGTTCGAGCGCGCGGCGTTGAGCGTCCCGTAGGTCTCGAAGACGAGTTCGACGGACGGCAGACGGCCGCCGCCCTTGAGCGCCATCGGCGCGTCGTGGCGGAAGCGTTGCGGGGCAACGACGCCGACGGAATTTTCGGATGACATGGTATTCAGCATCAAAAAACAAAAAACCCAGCCGATCATGCAGAGCGGACTGGGCGCGCCGCTTTAGCCGTATTTGTCTGGCGCCCGCAAGCTGATCGTTCAAATCGGCGCGTCGGCGCAAGGTAGCGCCGGGAATGGCAAATGTCAAATCAGAGGACGGAAGACAGGCCAGCTTGCGGCGCTTCGCGCCGCGCACTCATCTGTCTTCCGTCCTCTCGAATGGCCGTCCCCTGAAACCCACCTTCTCCAGCAGCATCCGGACGGCCTCGTCCGGATCGCTTTCCTCGGTCACGAAGGGCCTGATGCCGCCGCGCTGCAAGCGCTGGTAGAGAAAGGGAGTGATCGTGGCGGTGATCATCACGTGCACGTCGTCCAGCGGATGACCGTTCCCCAGAGGCGATGAGTGCAGCGTCTGTTCCGGCGTCAGTTCGCGCAGCGTCTTGTTGTCGATCGCGTTTCCGCGAATTTCGTAAACCCAGAATTTGCGGCAGCGGCCCGCGTGTTCGGTGATCGTTCTTCGGTTCTGGCTGCACACCGCGATCCTGAGCGCGTCGGCCAGCATTTTCCGGGAAATGGCCGCGTGCGCCTCGTGGTGCCCGCTCCCGCTCCCGTGCCCTTCGCCCTGCCCGCAATCGCCGGCCGAGCGTCCGGCGCCGTGATCGAACGCCTCGAATTCGGCGATCGCCTCGCCCGCGGTGCGAGCCTCCGTGCCATAGGCCAGAATCCCCCTTTCGGCCAGAGCGTCCCGGGTCGCCCTGTCGAGGCTGGCGCACAGAACGACATCGAATCGCGGCGCCTCACCCGGGTGCTCACGCAGGGCGACGTGCCGGATTTCGCGCGTATCGGTGTCGAAAAAAAGCAGGTGCTCGGCATTGGGCAGATGCGGTTCGACACAGGATTCGATTCCGGCGGGAAAGCGCACGGGGACGCAAAGTTTCATGACGACGGCTCTCTCATGCTTCACTACGGATGTCATTTTACGCAAACGCGCCGGCGACGAATACGCCACGCGCCATCGAGCGCTTCCCCGATCGCGGCCGGCGCCACGCGGGAGGCGATCAGGAAACCGGCCCGCTCCAGCCGTATTGCCTCACAGCAGGACGATGTCGTACTGCTCCTGCGTATAGCTGGGTTCCGCTTTCAGCGAGATCGGTTTTCCGATGAAGTCGGAGAGCATGGCCAGCCCCTGCGATTCCTCGTCGAGGAAGATGTCCGTCACGGCGACGCCGGCCAGGATGCGGAACTCGCGCGCGTTGAACTGCCGGGCTTCGCGCAACAGCTCGCGGAGAATCTCGTAGCAGACGGTACGCGCGGTCTTGACTTCACCCCGGCCATTGCAGGTCGGGCATTCTTCGCACAGGATGTGCGCCAGCGATTCGCGCGTGCGTTTGCGCGTCATCTCGACCAGGCCGAGCGCCGTGAAGCCATTGACCGTCAGGCGCGTGTGGTCGCTGGCCAGCGCCTTGTTGAATTCGTCGAGCACTGCCGCCTTGTGCTCCGCGCTGTCCATGTCGATGAAATCGATGATGATGATCCCGCCGAGGTTGCGCAGACGCAACTGGCGGGCGATGGTGTGCGCGGCCTCGAGGTTGGTCTTGAACACCGTTTCGCCGAAACTGCGCACGCCGACGAAACCGCCGGTATTGACGTCGATGGTGGTCATTGCCTCGGTCTGGTCGAAAATCAGGTAGCCGCCGGATTTGAGATCCACGCGCCGGGCCAGCGCCCGCTCGATCTCCTGCTCGATGCCGTACAGATCGAACAGCGGACGCTCGCCGACGTAGTGGTTGAGCAGCGGCTGCACCGCGGGCGTGTATTCCTTGGCAAACGTCGACAGTTTCTGGAAATTCTCGCGCGAGTCGATGACGATGCGCATGGTGTTGGCATTGACGAAATCGCGCAGCACGCGCAGACCGAGCGGCAGCTCGTGGTACAGCAGGGCGGGCGGCGCGAGTTTCTTCGCTTCGGCCTGGATGTCGTACCACAGCCGGCGCAGGTATTCGATGTCGTTGGCCAGCTCCTCGTCGGTGGCGCCCTCGGCCATCGTGCGCACGATGTAGCCGCCCGGCTCGCCGCCGGGGACGAGCCGGGCGATCCGCTCGCGCAGGGCATCGCGCTCGCTCTCGTCGTCGATGCGCTGGGAGATGCCGATGTGCCTTTCCTGCGGCAGATGGACGAGCAGGCGTCCGGCCACCGAAATCTGCGTCGAAAGCCGCGCCCCCTTGGTGCCGATGGGATCCTTGATGACCTGCGCGACGATGCTCTGACCCTCGTGCAGAATGTGCTCGATCGGGCGCGTGGTTCCGCCGGCGCCGCGCGACTCCCAGATGTCGGCGGCATGAAGGAAGGCGGTGCGCTGCAAACCGACGTCGACGAACGCGGACTGCATTCCCGGCAGGATGCGCGCGATGCGTCCGATGTAGATGTTGCCGACCAGCCCGTGGCTGACGGCGCGCTCGATGTGCAATTCCTGCACGACGCCCTGATACATGACGGCGACGCGGGTTTCCTGCGGCGTAAAGTTGATCAGGATGTCTTCAGGGAAAGTCTCGCGCATGAATGGCGGCCGGACGAAAGCAGTTAGAATTCACGATTCGCCGCATTTTACCCGGAAAGCGCCATGTTTCCCGCCGCCCGTTCCGTCCCCGAACTGCTCGCTCCCGCAGGCTCGCTGGCGATGCTGCGCGCCGCCTTCGCCTTCGGCGCCGATGCCGTCTACGCGGGCCAGCCGCGCTACAGTCTGCGGACGCGCAACAACGAATTCGGCCATCCGGAGCGCCTGGAGCAAGCGATCGCCGAGACGCGCCGCCTGGGCAAAAAATTCTATCTGGTCAGTAACGCGCTGCCGCACAACGCCAAGGTACGCACCTACCTCGCCGACATGGCGCCCGTCCTCGCGCTCGGTCCCGACGCCCTGATCATGGCCGATCCGGGGCTGATCGGGCTGGCGCGCGAGCGCTGGCCGGAGATGCCGGTACATCTTTCCGTGCAGGCCAACACGGTCAATTTCGCCGCCGCGCGTTTCTGGCAAAGGCTCGGCATCGCGCGCGTCATCCTGTCGCGCGAGCTGTCGCTGGACGAGATCGCCGAAATCCGCCAGGAATGCCCCGACGTCGAACTCGAAGTCTTCGTGCATGGCGCGCTTTGCGTGGCCCATTCGGGCCGCTGCCTGCTTTCCGGCTACTTCAACCACCGCGATTCGAACCAGGGGACGTGTACCAACGCCTGCCGCTGGAGTTACCGGGTCCGGCCGGCGGCGCGGGACGCCGCGGGCGATGTCTGGCTGATCGAGGAAGGCGAGCGTCCGGAAGCGCCGATGCCGGTCGAGGAGGACGAGCATGGCACCTACCTCATGAATTCAAAGGACTTGCGCGCCCTGGAACACGTGCCGCGCCTGATCGGCATCGGCGTCGATTCGCTGAAGATCGAGGGGCGCACCAAATCGCCGTATTACGCGGCGCGGACGGCGCAGGTCTATCGCCGCGCCATCGACGACGCGGCCGCCGGGCGGCCCTTCGACCCGCGTCTGCTCGGCGAACTCGAAGGGCTGGCCAACCGGGGCTATACCGATGGTTTCTACCAGCGTCACCACGCTTCCGAAACGCAGAACTATCTGCGGGGCCATTCCGAATCCGGGCGCAGCCGCTACGTCGGCGACGTGATCGGCTGGGACGCGGTTCGCGGTCTGGCCGAAATCGAGGTCAAGAACCGTTTTGCCGTCGGCGACCGCATCGAGCTGATCCACCCCTCCGGCAATCTGGAACTGCCGGTCGAGCGCATGGAAGACGCGGACGGCCAGCCGATGAGCGTCGCGCCGGGCAACGGTCACCGGGTGTGGATCGGCCTGCCCGGGGAACGGCCCGGCGCGTTGCTGGCGCGATTCGTTCAGCGTTGAACCGCCGCGCCTTCGGGACGTGAAAAGGCCCCGTCGATCGCCGGGAGGGCCGCGTCGATAAAAATATCGCTCATCCTCACGAAAGATCGATGAGCCGCGATAGAATCTCCGGCGCTCGGGTGGCGCGGTTGCCGGTTCGGCCTCGGACGAAACGGAGGGCGGCGCTCGCCGGAAGCTGTTTTCAATCCATCGGGGAGTCCTGGGGCGGCGAACGATCGTTTCGTTTCGATATGCGCCGAAACGGCTTCCTTCGTCAGAATCCATGTCCAGACACCTGTTCGTCGATATTTCCTCACACGGTTTCGGCCATCTGGCGCAGACGGCGCCGGTTCTCGACGCGCTGGCGCGGCGTCTCCCCGGCTTGCGGATGAGTATCCGTTCCGGCTTGCCGCCGGAAAAGATGCGCTCGCGGATCGGCGCGCCGTTTGAGTTTCTGGCCGGGCGCAGCGACTTCGGTTTCGTCATGCTCGACGCCATGCGGATCGACCGCGCCGCCTCGGGCCAGGCATATCGTGACTGGCATGCCCGCTGGGAAGAGCGCGTCGCCGGCGAAGCGGCCTTCCTTCGCGGTCTGGCGCCGGATATGGTGCTCACCGACGTGGCCTACCTGCCGCTCTCCGGCGCGGCGCGGGCGGGCCTGCCCGCGTTGTCGATGTGCTCGCTCAACTGGGCCGATCTCTTTTCTCATTTCTTCGGCGGCGAGCCGTGGGCCGCGCCGATCCACGAGCAGATACTGGCGGCGTACCGGAGCGCCGAATGTTTCATCCGTCTGACGCCGGCGATGCCGATGCGCGATCTGCCGAATGCGCGCGCCGTGGCGCCGGTGGCGGCGCCGGGCCGCGATCGCCGCGCGGAATTGCGCGAGCGGATCGGCGCGGCGAGGGACGAACGCATCGTCCTGGTCGCCTTCGGCGGCTTCGACGAGGACCTGAACGCCGCCGCCTGGCCGGTCGCGCCGGGCGTGCGCTATCTGGTGCCGGAAAGCTGGGCGGTCGCGCGCGGCGACATGGTGGCGATGGAAGCCTTGCGCATGAATTTCACCGATCTGCTGCGTTCCGTCGATGCCGTGTTCACCAAGCCGGGCTATGGCACGTTTACCGAGGCCGCCTGCAATGGTACGCCGGTGCTCTACATCCGCCGCGACGACTGGCCCGAACAGGATTGCCTGATCGAATGGCTCGGTGAAAACGCGCGTTGCCGGGAAATCGCCTTCACGGACGCCACGCGCGGCGGGTTCGGAGAGGAACTCGAACGGCTGTGGAGTCAGGCCGGGACCTTGCCGCCGGACTCCTCGGGCGCGGAAGAAGCCGCTCGCCTGATTGCCGCCCATCTGTCGTAATCGGGCCGTTCGGCTTTCGGTTCCGTCAGACTCGGCGGCGCGAAGGAGAGGA
>JAITAJ010000133.1 GCA_031284185.1 Accumulibacter sp.
GACGGCTTGCTCATAGAGAATTATATCCGCACATTCTCCAGGATTTTCATTTTTCGCGGCTTGCCGGCCCCCGCTTTCCCCTCCCGGTACAAAGTCCAGAGCGCCGAAACCCCCAGGCCGCGCAAAGCGCCGCGTAACCGGCTGTCTTCTGTTTTCCGTCTTCTATCTTCTGATCCCCCCTGCGCTGAATTAAAATTCGTGGATGAAAACTGACGACACACCCCTCCGCGCCATCCGTCCGGCATCGGATGCCGCCGTCGAAATCATCGACCAGACGGCGCTGCCTCACACCTGCCGGATCGCGCGCCTCACCCGCCTGGATGACGTCGCGCGGGCAATCCGCGACATGCAGGTGCGCGGCGCGCCGCTGATCGGCGTCACCGCCGCCTATGGCGTGGCGCTGGCGCTGACGGCGAAGGACGACGACGACACGCTGGATTCGGCCATCGCCGCGCTCGCGGCCACCCGCCCCACGGCGGTCAATCTGGGCTGGGCGCTCTTGCGAATGCGGGAAAGATTGGCGCCGCTTCCCGCCGGCTCGCGCGCGGCGGCGGCCTGGCGGGAGGCCGACGCGATCGCCGGCGAGGACGCGGCGCAATGCCGCCGCATCGGCGAACACGGTCTCGGGCTGTTACGCCCGCTCGCGACCGGACGCGGACGGCTCGACGTGATGACTCATTGCAACGCGGGCTGGCTGGCCGCCGCCGATTTCGGTACCGCGCTCGCGCCGATCTACGCGGCCTTCGAGGCCGGCATCGAAACGCACGTCTGGGTATCCGAGACCCGTCCGCGCAACCAGGGCCTGTTGACCGCCTGGGAGTTGAAACAGCGCGGCGTGCCGCATACGCTGATCGCCGACAACGCCGCCGGCGCCTTGCTCGCGCGGGGCCGGGCCGACGCCGTCCTCGTGGGCGCCGACCGCGTTGCCGCCAACGGCGACGTGGCCAACAAGATCGGCACCTATCTGAAAGCGCTTGCCGCCCGCGCGGCGGGCGTGCCCTTCTATGTCGCCGCGCCGCGCTCGACGATCGATTTTTCCTGTCCCGATGGAGACGCCATCCCGATCGAGGAACGCCACGGCGACGAGCTGCGCGTCGTCCGCGGGATCGACGCGACCGGCCAGCCCGCCGCGGCGCGGATGATTTCCGCCGACGAAGCGGTGCTCAACCCGGCGTTCGACGTGACGCCGGCTCGCCTGATCGACGCCATCATCACCGAACGCGGCCACTGTCCGGCGACGGCGGCCGGGCTGCGCGCGCTTTACCCCGAGGCCCGCGATGTCTGAACCGCGCCGGGAATTGATCGACGTCGCCCGCCGCATGGCGCCGGCCAGACTGAACCAGGGCGCGGCGGGCAATCTGTCCGCGCGCGCCCGCGAAAACGGCGAAGACGGCTACCTGATCACGCCGAGCGGCATGGATTACGACACGCTGACGCCGGAGGACATCGTTTTCATGCGCTTTGACGGCACGCCCGAGGGCCGCCGCAAACCCTCCTCCGAATGGCGCTTCCATCAGGATGTCTACGTCGAGCGGCCGGAGGCCGGGGCCGTCCTGCACGCGCACGCGCCGTTTGCCACCAGTCTGGCCTGTCTGCGCCGCGACCTTCCGCCCTTTCATTACATGATCGCCCGCTTCGGCGGCGACACCATCCGCTGCGCCGAATACGCCACCTTTGGCACGCAGGCGCTGTCGCGCAACGCGCTCGCGGCGCTGCGCGAGCGTTGCGCGTGTCTGCTGGCCAACCACGGCCTGCTGGTGTTCGGGCGCACGCCGGGGCGAGCATTCGCCCTCGCCGTCGAATTCGAGGCGCTGTGCGAACAATACTGGCGCGCCTGTCAACTCGGTCCGCCGGCGCTCCTGCCACCTGAAGAAATGCGGATCGTGCTGGCGAAATTCGCCGCCTACGGGCAACAGGATCCGGCCGCCTGATCCGTACCGGCGGGTTCCCGCGGCCGCCCGGCCATCCGCCGCCACGGCCCTGCCTTTTCGGACGGCGGCCCCGCGATCCAGACGATCCCCCTCCGTCGAATATTCGGCATGAGGCGCTCGCTTCGGGGGCCGCGCGGAAACCCCGCCGGGCAGCGCGGGTTCCGGCAAAAAAAAATCCCGAACCGGAAGGTTCGGGATATAAATCCCATCGTTGCTATGGGTCAGGGAGGGTCAAACGTTGCCAGCGGGGTAACGCTGACAACGTGCACAGTATGGGACGGAACCCTGCGCGTGTCTATGGTTCCTTTGCGGCGTTTGAGTGACTCAATGTAACGATGAAGTAAACTTTCTCTTCATTGTTCCTGTTTTTCTTCCGCGCGCTTCAGATATCGGATGGCATACCACAGCAAGGTGCAGGGAAGGGCGATCGCCAGCGCCTTGAACAGGTCCGGATGGCCTTCGCTCAGCAGATCCCACGCCAGAATTCCGACGAATATGCCGACACCCTCGGCGAGAGGAAATTTCGTCGTCCGGGAGGATGCGGATCTCAATCTCGTTATTCCCGGAAAGACTTCACGCAGGCGGGGCCGCCGGGATCGGGCACGATCCAGCCACTCGGCACGGATGATCCCGACGGAACACGTTCCTGGCGGAGGGGGAAAAGAATTGAAAGTACGAGAATTGAAAGTACGGGAGCATGCCACGCTTCTCCAACGAACTCATCGGTGAGGCACGAATCATAGCCAAGCCTGCGCGGGCTGTGTTCTGCGCTTTCGTCGGGGTTGTGTAACACCATGTAACATCGGCCAGCTCAGCGTGAAGCGCGCGCCGCCGATCGGAGACTCATCGGCGAAGGCCGTGCCGCCGTGCTGCTCCAGGGCCAGCCGCACGATGGCCAGCCCCAGTCCGTGCCCGCCGGTGGTCCGGTCGCGCGAACGGTCGAGACGAGTAAACGCGGTGAAGATGCGCTGGCGTTCACTGGGCGGGATGCCGATGCCGTCGTCGTCGACATGCACCCGGATGTTCTTGCCCACGACTTGCGCGCTGACCACGATCCTTTTCCGGGTGTATTTCATGGCATTGCGCAGGAGGTTGGTCACCGCGTAGGGCATACTTTTCAGATCCAGTTCGACGCATTGTCCCGGCGGCAGCGCGCTGGTGTCGATCGAGAGTTCGATGTGGCGCGAGAGTATGCGCAGGGAATTGACCTCCTCGGTCAGCCACGTGGCGAATTCGACCGATGTGAGGTGCGGTTCCGGCTGCTCGCGCTCGAAGCGCGAATACGCCAGGCTGGACTCGATCAACTCGTCCAGTTCGTCGAGATCCTCTTCCATCATCCGCCACAAGCGTTCGCGCTCCTCCTTTTTCGGGGTTTCCGCAAGCATTTCGAGGGCAAAGCGCATTCGCGCGATCGGTGTGCGCAGCTCGTGCGAGATGGCGCTGGACATTTCCTTCTGTGTGGCGATCAGGCGCTGGATGCGTTCGGCCATGCGATTCATCGTATCGGTCAGCAAGTCGAAGGCGCTGCTCCGGGCCTCCGGCGCGCGCCGCTCGAAATGGCCCTCGCCGAGCGCCCACGCCGTTTTGCGCAGGGCTTCGAGATCGCGCCAGAAGGGACGCACCCAGAGCCAGACGGCAATCGCCACGAACAGGCCGATCAGGCTCCACGTCAGCAGCCGGAGGCGCAGATCGAAGGGCATCGCGTGTGCCCGGTCCGAATTGGCGTCGGGGGCGAAGGGGCCGACGACCAGCACCTGAGCCGTTTGCTTCAGCCTGTGGTAAATGATGTCACCATCGGGATCGACGACCAGCTTGCCGGCATCGAGTTGTTCGCTCTGCTTCGGGCTGAGCTTGAGCGACCAGCGATCGATGATCTTCAGCCGGTAGGAGAATTGCGCGTCGAGATCATTGATGAGGGTCGGCCACTCCGATCGCTGTTCCCGGAACAACGCCTCTTCGACCAGCATGATCGTTCCGCGCATGAAGCGGCTGGTGTAATCGCTGGTGATGCCCCTGAGCGCGGACCCGATGACGAAGTCGGCGACGAAGGCAACGAGCACGAACGATCCCATCACCAGCAGGTAAAAGCTCAGGAACAGGCGCGACAGGCTATAGCTGCCGCGCCACGGGGCATGTTTGTAGCCGCCGAAAATGTTGAGCAGGTTGCTGTTGCCGCGGCTATTGCCAGTCATGTTTGCTGAACAGGTAGCCCCTGCCGCGCACGGTCTTGATGCGCGTCGGGTTTTCCGGGTCGTCGCCGAGTTTGCGGCGCAACCTGGAAATGCGGGCGTCGATCGACCGGTCGAGTCCGTCGAAGCCGATGCCGCGCAGATGCTGCAACAGATCGTCGCGCGACAGGATGCTTCCGGCGTGGAGGGCCAGCAGCCAGAGCAGGTCGAATTCGGCGGTGGTCAGGTCGATCGTCTCCTCGCCGAGGTAGGTGCTGCGCGTCACCTGGCTGATGCGGAAGTTGCCGAAGGAGAGTTCCGTCGTTTCATCGCCCTGCCCGCGGCCGTCCATCGTTTCGTATGGCGCCGGCGTCCTGCGCAGCAGGGCCTTGATGCGCGCCAGCAGCAGGCGCGGCTGCACCGGCTTGGCCAGGTAATCGTCCGCGCCCAGCTCGAGTCCGAGAATCTGGTCGAGATCCTCGTCGCGCGCGGTGAGCATCAGGATCACGCCCTTGTATCTGGCGCGCACCGAGCGGCAGACCTCGAAGCCGTCCTTGCCCGGCAGCATGATGTCAAGGATCACCAGATCGGGATCGTCGGCCAGGATGCGCGTTTCCGCGGTATCCCCACGTACCTCGATGGCGACTTCAAAATCGTTCTTTTGCAGGTATTCGGCCGTCAGTTTGGCCAGGCGATCATCGTCCTCAACCAGAAGGATGCGTGTTTTCATGGCATTGGAGACCTTGCGGCAGCGAAAGCGGATAAGGAAAGCATGATACCCGATGATCGGACAGACCAGAAGACAGGGAACGAAAGACAGAATAATATACGGCGCGAAGTATCGGTAGGGG
>JAITAJ010000231.1 GCA_031284185.1 Accumulibacter sp.
ACTTCGTTGCGGCGGCGGTACATGGCACGGTCGTATTCCCAGGCCGTGATCCGGTTTCGTTTCGGGGGCACGACAGGAAGATATCCGGGATCGAGCGCCAGTCGCCGGGTTTCGTCTCCTTCGCAGGCACGATCCATCAACAGATGAACAGAGCGAGCCACCGCCCCGATCTGGCGCAGTCGCTTGCGGCCTTGCGGCGCGTCATGGGCCTGCCCGGGCGAGAGCGAAAACGCCATGACCGTTCGATCATCCGCGGCAACCCGATGAATTTTGGTATTCCATCCCCCACTGGATTTCCCAATGGATCGGGCGCCGTTTTTTTGGCGCCCCGCTCCCGTCGGGATGCGCTTTGACCGAGCTACCGTCCAGCGAGACGGTCTCGATTTTGAGCCGGAGGATTCGAGCGCGCCGCGGCCGCTCGAAAACCCGCTCCAGCACACCCGCCCTGGACCAGCGGCTCATTCGCATGTAGATCGTATGCCAGCGCCCAAACCGCTCTGGTAACCCGCGCCATTTGCAACCGTGCTCGCTTACATACAGGATCGCATTCAGGACTTGAAGATTCGACAGGCTGACGTTTCCACGCTGGCGCGACAGACAGTCCTCGATCTGGTGATATTGCGCTTCGGTGATTTCCATTTCCAAAACATGACAGATAACAGATTTTTGAAAATTAGCGCGAACACGCCCTATCTATCTGTCCTCTGACCCCGATCGCCCGATTTTTCGTCCTCACCCGGCGCGAAGCGCCCAAGCCCATCTGTCATCTGTCCTCTCTATCTATCTGTCCTCTGACCCCGATCGCCCGGTTTTTCGTCCTCACCCGGCGCGAAGCGCCCAAGCCCATCTGTCTTCTGTCCTCTCTAGCTATCTGTCCTCTGACCCCGATCGCCCGGTTTTTCGTCCTCACCCGGCGCGAAGCGCCCAAGCTCAT
The DNA here is from genome assembly GCA_031284185.1 of Accumulibacter sp. Classification (GTDB taxonomy): domain Bacteria; phylum Pseudomonadota; class Gammaproteobacteria; order Burkholderiales; family Rhodocyclaceae; genus Propionivibrio. The sequence continues at coordinate 935 of JAITAJ010000231.1, forward strand.
CCGTCATCCGTCATCTGTCTTCTCAAACTTTCTGTCCTCTGAACGGCGGTAGATCGGTGCAGCTTCCTTCCGCCACTTCCGCCGCCATGCCGATGGATTCGCCGAGCGTCGGATGTGGATGGATGGTCCGGCCGATGTCTGCTGCGTCGCTGCCCATTTCGATGGCCAGCGCGATCTCGCCGATCATGTCGCCGGCAGCCGGGCCGACGATGGCGCCGCCGATCACGCGATGCGTTTCGGCATCGAAAACGAGCTTGGTGAAGCCGTAATCCGCGCCGTTGGCAATGGCGCGACCGGAGGCGGCCCACGGGAAACGGACGGCCTGGATCGCGCGTCCTTCCCTTTTCGCCTGATCCTCGGTGACGCCGACCCAGGCGATCTCGGGATGCGTGAAGGCGACGCCGGGAATGACGGTTGCGTCGAAGGCGCTCTTGTGCCCGGCGGCGACTTCGGCGGCAATGTGCCCTTCATGCACGCCCTTGTGCGCCAGCATCGGGTTGCCGGTAAGGTCGCCGACAGCGAAGATGTGCGGCACTCGGGTACGCATTTCCTTGTCGACCGGGATGAAGCCGCGCTCGGTGACTTCGACGCCGGCCTTCTCGGCGCCGATCTTCCCGCCGTTCGGCGCGCGGCCCGCCGATTCCAGGATCATGTCGTAACGGACGGATTCGGTCGGGGCGTTTTCCCCCTCGAATCGGACGTAAAGGCCATCGTCCCTCGCCTCTACCGAGACGGTCTTCGTTTTCAGCATGATCCTGTCGAAGCGGTGCCGGTTCTGCTTTTCCCAGACCTTGACGGCGTCGCGGTCGGGACCCTGCATCAGGCCGTCGAGCATTTCCACGACATCGACACGGGCGCCGAGCGCCGAATAGACCGTGGCCATTTCCAGCCCGATGATGCCGCCGCCGATGACCAGCATTTTCTGCGGGATGAAGCGAAGTTCGAGCGCGCCGGTCGAATCGACGATACGCGCGTCCCGCGGGAGGAACGGCAGATGCGCGGACGAACTGCCGGCGGCGATGATGCACTTCTGAAAGCCGATGATCTTCTTCTCGCCACTTTTCTCCCGGCCCGGCCCTTGCGTCAGCTCGACCTCGACGTGATGGGCGTCGAGAAAGACGCCGATCCCGCGCACGATGTCGACCTTGCGCGCCTTGGCCATGCCGGCGAGGCCCGTGGTCAGCTTGCCGGCGACCTTGGCCTTGTGCGCGCGCAATCGGTCGATGTCGATTTGCGGCTCGGCGAAGGCGACGCCGCAGTCGGCTACATGCGCCGCCTCCTCGATGATGCTCGTCACGTGCAGCAGGGCTTTCGACGGAATGCAGCCGACGTTCAGGCAAACGCCGCCGAGCGTGCCGTAGCGTTCGACGATGACGGTCTTGAGGCCGAGGTCGGCCGCGCGGAAGGCCGCCGAGTAGCCGGCCGGGCCGCCGCCGAGGACGAGCAGTTCGCAGTCGATATCGGCGGGACTTGCCCTCTCCCCCGACCCCTCTCCCGCAAGCGGGCGAGGGGAGGCCACGGTTTGCCCCTCTCCCGCTTGGGGGAGAGGGTGCCCCGAAGGGGCGGGAGAGGGCGGCGCAAGCGTTTTTGCCGCCTCGACACGGGCGATGACGCGGCCTTGCGACACTCGCTCGCCCGCCTTGACCAACACCTCTTTCACCACACCCGCCGCCGAGGACGGCACGTCCATCGTTGCCTTGTCGGATTCGAGCGTACACAGGGGATCGTCTACGGCGACCGTGTCGCCTGGCTTGATGGCGATGTCGATGATCGGCACATCTTTGAAATCGCCGATGTCGGGAACTTTGATGTCGATCAGTTGGATCATGATTTCTTCCTCATTGGAATG
>JAITAJ010000090.1 GCA_031284185.1 Accumulibacter sp.
GTCCTCTGTTTTTTTCTGTCCTCTGACCCCCAACAAAGCAGGGTCAATGCTTGAAATACCGCGAGCTTCGGCAGGAGAATCACCGGACGACCGCGCGGCGGAGGGGAATGTGACCGGGATCATCGGGGCGGAGGGAAATGTGACCGGGATCGTCGGGGCGGAGGGTGATGTGACCGGGATCGTCGGGGCGGAGGGAGATGTGACCGGGGTTGTCGGGGCGGAGGCGATCCGCCCGCCCACGGGACGATCACCATCGTCCCCTACGCCGCCGTCTGGATGTCCCCGTCGCTTTGCTCGCCCCAACCTCGCTGAACCCGAGCGCCCGGCTTTTCCATCCCCTCCGGCGCGACAGCGCCGCAAACTTATCTGTCTTCTGTCCTCTCAAACCGCTGTCCTCTGAACCCTGTCCTCTGAACCCCTGTCTTCTGAAACTCGTTCTGCATGGAAGGCGGCGATCATTGGCGCAAGCCGGCCTTCGCCGATGGCTTCGCGCATTTCGCGCATCAGAGTCTGGTAATAGTGCAGGTTGTGCAGGGTGTTGAGTTGCGCGCCGAGCATCTCGCCGACGCGGAACAGATGGTGCAGATAGGCCCGGCTGAAGTTACGGCACGTGTAGCAGTCGCAAGACTCGTCGAGCGGGCGCGGGTCGTCCCTATGCCGCGCGTTCTTGATCCGAATGTCGCCGTGGCGGGTGAACAGGTGGCCGTTGCGCGCGTTGCGTGTGGGCATCACGCAGTCGAACATGTCGATGCCGGCCCGCACGCCGCGCACCAGGTCCTCGGGTGTGCCGACGCCCATCAGGTAGCGCGGTTTTCCTTCCGGCAACCGGGGCGCGGCGTGCGCGAGGACGCGCGTCATTTCTTCCTTGGGTTCGCCGACCGACAGGCCGCCGATGGCGAAGCCGTCGAAACCGATGTCGACGAGGCCGGCCAACGATTCGTCGCGCAGGGTTTCAAACATGCCACCCTGGACGATGCCAAACAGCGCGTTGGGATTCTCCAGCCGGTCGAATTCGTCGCGCGAGCGTTTCGCCCAGCGCAGCGACAGGCGCATCGATGCCGCCGCCGTGTCGAAACCGGCAGGATAGGGCGTACATTCGTCGAAGATCATCGCCACGTCGGAGTTCAGCGTGTACTGGATGCGCATCGACGCCTCGGGCGTCAGCCGCAGTTTGTCGCCGTTGATCGGTGACGAGAAGCGGACGCCCTCTTCGTCGATCTTGCGCAGCGCGCCGAGCGAGAACACCTGGAAGCCGCCGGAATCGGTCAGGATCGGCCCATCCCAACCCATGAAGCGGTGCAGGCCGCCATGCGCGGCAATCGCGGCGAGTCCTGGCCGCAGCCAGAGATGGAAGGTATTGCCCAGGCAGATTTGCGCGCCGGTCGCGGCAAGATCGCGCGGCGTCATCGTCTTGACTGCGCCATAGGTGCCGACCGGCATGAACACCGGCGTCTCGACGACCCCGTGGTCAAGCGTGAGAAGACCGCGGCGGGCAAGGCCGTCGGTGGCGAGAAGTCTGAATTTCATGTGATCGGAAAATGAATGGCAGGAGATAGTTTAGATCAGAAGACAGGCGGTTCAGAGATCAGAGGACAGCCAATGTCAGAGGACAGCTAATAGAGAGGACAGAGAAACCGAGCGCTCGGTTTTGCGCCCTGTCTCCGGCGCCTCGCGCCGCAAATTGATCTGTCTTCTGTCTTCTCAAACCGCTGTCCTCTGAATTCTGTCCTCTCAAACCGCTGTCCTCTGAAACGCGCTCGGTTTTGCGTCCTGTCTCCGGCGCCTCGCGCCGCAAACTGATCTGTCTTCTGTCTTCTCAAACCGCTGTCCTCTGAAATGTGCTCGGTTTTTCGTTCATTCCCCGGCGCCTCGCGCCGCAAACTGATCTGTCTTCTGTCTTCTCAAACCGCTGTCCTCTGAACCTTGTCTTCCGACTTTTCCAACAGCATCGCGTCGCCGTAGCTGAAGAAGCGGTAACGCGCCGCGATCGCGTGGCTGTAGGCGGCGCGTATGACGGCGCGTCCGGCGAACGCGGAGACGAGTATCAGCAGCGTCGATTTCGGCAGGTGGAAGTTGGTGATCAGACGATCGACGACCCGGAAACGATGGCCCGGCGTGATGAAGATATCGGTCTCGGCGGAACCGGCGCGCAACTCGCCGCCCCGCGCGGCGGCTTCCAGGGCGCGCAGGGTGGTGGTGCCGACGGCAATGACGCGGCCCTTGCGCGCGCGGGCGCGGGCGATGGCATCGACCGTGGCCGGCGGCAAGTCGAAACGCTCGCTGTGCATGCGATGTTCGGCCAGGGCGCGCGCGCGCACCGGCTGGAAGGTGCCGGCGCCGACGTGCAGGGTCAGCCAGGCGAGTTCCGCGCCACGTTCCCGCAACGCGGCCAGCAGGGCTTCGTCGAAATGCAATCCGGCGGTCGGCGCGGCCACGGCGCCCATGTTGCGCGCATATACCGTCTGGTAGCGCGCCTCGTCTTCGGCTTCGGCGGAATGCGCGATGTAGGGCGGCAAGGGCAGACGGCCATGCGCTTCGGTGAACGCATACAGGTCGCCCTCCCCGACGAGTTCCAGGGCGAAGAGATCGCCCGAGGCGCCGACACGGTCGCCGACGATCACGGCGAAGGCTCCCTCCAGGACGATCCGGCCACCGGGCCGGGGCGGCTTGCTGGCGCGAATCTGCGCCACGGCATGACGCGCGTCGGTGATGCGCTCGATCAGGACCTCGACCCGCCCGCCGCTTTCCTTCCTGCCGAACAGACGCGCCTTGATCACCCGCGTATCGTTGAAAACGAGAAGATCGCCCGGGCCGACCAAACGCGGCAGGTCGGCGAAACGCGCATCGCGCAGCGCCTTGCCGTCGACGCGCAGCAGACGGCTGGCGGTACGCTCGGGCGCCGGATGCTGGGCGATCAGTTCGGGCGGAAGGGAAAAATCGAAGTCTTCGATGGTAAGCATATGCGCAAGAAACCGTTCCGGCCCGCTCCGGGAGCGGGACGAACCGGAATCGGAAAAACGTGGGTTTTAACACGAATTGGAATCGCTCGGCACTCTACTCTTGTCGCGGGTGGGTGAATCAGTGATAATTCGCGCTCTTTCGTGTCGCAGACCATCAGCCCCGATGGCGGAATCGGTAGACGCAGCGGACTCAAAATCCGCCGCCGCAAGGCGTGCCAGTTCGACTCTGGCTCGGGGCACGCGGATAAGCGTTCGCCGGCGTCTCGTCCGTGCTCATCCATCTCTTTTTTCTTCCAGATCATGCCTGACATTCCCGACCTCCTGTTCTTGCGCGGGGCTCCCGCCTTTTCCGTTTTCCGCCTGCGGGGCCTGCGAGAGCGACTGCGTGACCTCGTGCCGGACGCCCGGATCGCCGGCGCGGACTACTGGCACTTCATCAAACTGAAACAGGCGCTCGACGGCGAGGCGCGACGGCGGCTTTCGGCGCTCCTGGACGAGCGGCCCGCCGAAACGGGGCCGAGCGGGACGCTCTTCCTGGTCACGCCGCGCGTGGGCACGATTTCGCCGTGGTCGTCGAAAGCGACCGACATTGCCAGAAATTGCGGCCTCGCCGCCGTCGAGCGCGTCGAGCGCGGCATCGCCTTCGACATCGAGGGAGTGGACGCGGCGCGGCGCGGCGCGGTGTCCGCCTTGCTGCACGACCGCATGACCGAGACGGCGCTCGGCGGTTTCGAGGAGACCGCGCAATTATTCCGTCGTTTCCCGCCGAAACCGATGCGCCGCGTCGGCGTGCCGGGCGGCGGGCGCGCGGCGCTGCTCGAAGCCAACGTCGATCTGGGTCTGGCGCTGTCCGGGGAGGAAATCGATTACCTCGCCGATCTGTTCGCGCGAATGGGACGCGACCCGACCGACGTCGAACTGATGATGTTCGCGCAGGCCAATTCCGAGCACTGCCGGCACAAGATATTCAACGCCTCCTGGATCATCGACGGGGAGGCGAAGGAGGAAACGCTGTTCGGCATGATCCGCGAAACGCACGCCGCGCATCCGCAAGGCAACATCGTCGTTTATTCGGACAACGCCTCGGTATTCGAGGGCGCCGAAATCGAGCGCTTCTACCCGGACGCCGGCGGCGTCTACGGCTACCGCCGGGAACTCACGCACATTCTGGCCAAGGTGGAGACGCACAACCATCCGACGGCGATCTCGCCCTTCCCCGGCGCGGCGACCGGTTCCGGCGGCGAAATCCGCGACGAAGGCTCGACCGGGCGCGGTTCCCGGCCCAAGGCCGGACTGTGCGGCTTCTCGGTGTCCAACCTCTGGTTGCCCGGCGCGGCGCGGCCGTGGGAGACGGAAACGGCATCCTGCGGGCGCCCGTCGCGCATCGCTTCCGCCTTGTCGATCATGCTCGAAGGGCCGATCGGCGCGGCGGCGTTCAACAACGAATATGGCCGCCCGAACCTGGCCGGTTATTTCCGCACCTACGAGCAGCGCCTCGGCGAAGGCGAAGAGGCGGTCGTGCGCGGCTACCACAAGCCGATCATGCTTGCCGGCGGCGTCGGGAACATCGCTTCCGCCCAGGCGCGCAAGGCGGCGAAATTCGCGCCCGGCACGGCGCTGATCCAGCTTGGCGGTCCCGGCATGTCGATCGGATTGGGAGGCGGCGCGGCCAGCTCGATGAACACCGGCGCCAACGCCGAAGACCTCGACTTTGCCTCGGTGCAGCGCGGCAACCCGGAAATGCAGCGCCGCGCGCAGGAAGTCATCGACCGCTGCTGGCAACTGGGCGCGCCGAAAGGCGACGCGACGCGGCCCGGCGACGGCAATCCGATCCTGTCGATCCACGATGTCGGCGCGGGCGGCCTGTCCAACGCCTTCCCGGAACTTGCGCACGGCGGCGATGCTGGCGCGCGTTTCGAGCTGCGCGACGTGCCGGTCGAGGAGCCGGGCATGTCGCCCGCCGAAATCTGGAGCAATGAATCCCAGGAACGCTACGTGCTGGCCATCCCGCCGGATCGGCTGCG
>JAITAJ010000171.1 GCA_031284185.1 Accumulibacter sp.
GTCCTCTGAAATATGCTGAAACGGGTCACGCCGTCGGATGAGGAAACCGCGACTCGTCCGCCGTGCGCTTCGATGATCGATTTGACGATGGCAAGGCCCAGGCCCAAATGTGATCCGTCGCCGGCGCGTGACGCGTCGACCCGGTAGAAGCGGTCGAACAACTGCGGCAGATGGGCCGCGGGGATCGTTTCGCCGGTATTGAGCACGTCGATCGTCAGCGTGCCCGTTTGCCCCGCCGCGCGCCGGATCGAGACACTGACACGACCGCCCGGCGGCGTGTGGCGGATGGCGTTGGACAGGAGGTTGCCGATGGCGCGCCGGATCATCAGCGGATCGCCGCGAATGACGCCCTCACCAGCACTCTCGATGACGATACCTTTTTCGTCGGCGGCCAGCCGGTGAAATTCGACGAGATCGCCGACGAGCGGCGCCAGCTCGAGCCGCTCGAAACGCGGCACGATCCGCCCCTCGTCGGCCTTGGCGATGAACAGCATGTCGGTCACCATGCGTGAGAGCCGCTCGTATTCCTCGACGTTAGAGGCGAGCATTTCACGATATTCGCCGGGGGAGCGCGGCCTTGACAGCGTGACCTGCGTCTGGGTCATCAGGTTGCTGATCGGCGTGCGGAATTCGTGCGCGAGATCGGACGAAAAATCCGAGAGGCGGCGGAACGATTCCTCCAGGCGGGCGAACATGTCGTTCAACGTCACCGCCAGGTCGGCCAGTTCGACCGGCGCGGCATCGACCGCCAGACGCGCGTCGAGGCGCCGCGCCGTGATGCTCCGCGCCTTGTGTTTCATCGCCTTCAAGGGCGCCAGCCCACGACGCGCGGCGAGCCAGCCGAGAAAACCCGAGAGCAGCGCGGCGATGGCCACGAAGGACCACAAGGTGACGCGGAAGCCGGCCATGTATTGTTCGTGGTGGGAGATGTCCGTCGCCACGCCGACCACGGCCGGCGGCGCGTCCGGGATGCCGGTCGGTACACGCGCCGAGATGCCGCGCATCGGGATTCCGCCGGCGGTTTTCCAGGACAGTGGATGCGCGGCGTCCACCATCGTCCGGCGAGCGAGCAGCGCTTCCGGGAAACCGGCGCCGTTGGTGGCGAACAACAGGCGACCATCAGACGCCACCACGACGACCGCCAAGCCGTATTGTCCGATCAGCGCTTCATCGAGTTGCTGCGGGACGGCCGTCAGATCATCCTCCGTCTTCACCTTTTCGAGGATGCGCCGCGCCAGTTCGAGCTTGCCGGCCAGTATTCCGACGTCCTGTTCGACGAAATGCTGCTCGACGGTGCCGCCGATCAGCGTACCGAGTCCGAGCAGGACCGAGGTCGACACCAGGGCGAAGAGCGCCGTCAGCCGATGCGTGATCGAAGCGGAACCGTTCAGGAGACGCCGGAGAAATTGCCGCGCGGGACGAATCGCCCGCCGCGCGATCCACGAGCATTCCGCTTCCGGCGCCTCGTGCGCCTCGCGCTCCGCTCCATCCGCCGTCGTTTCTTTCATGCTCACTCGGGCGCTTCCAGCACATAGCCCATGCCGCGCACGGTGCGGATCAGCTTGACCTCGAAGGCATCATCGATCTTCGTGCGCAGGCGGCGCACGGCGACATCGATGACGTTGGTGTCGCTGTCGAAATTCATGTCCCACACTTGCGAGGAGATCAACGAGCGCGGCAGCACCTCGCCCTGGCGCCGAAGCAAGAGTTCCAGCAGCGCGAATTCCTTGGCGGTGAGGTCGATTCGCTGGCCCGAGCGCGTCACGCGCCGGCGCGGGACGTCGAGTTCCAGGTCGGCGGCGCGCAGCAGGTCGGACTCCTTGGCCTTCGTCCCACGCCGCAGCAGCGTGCGCACGCGGGCCAGCAGTTCGGCGAAGGCGAAGGGTTTTACCAGGTAATCGTCGGCCCCGAGTTCCAGGCCGCGCACCCGGTCATCTATTTCGTCGCGGGCGCTGAGGAACAATACCGGAAGTTCCCGGCCCGCCCGGCGGATCCGTTGCAGAAGCTGCCATCCGTCGATGCCGGGCAGCATCACGTCGAGCACGGCGAGGTCATAGTCCTCGCTCGTCGCCAGATGCAGCCCGTCTACGCCGTTACGCGCCAGATCGACCACGAAACCGGCTTCACCCAGCCCTTGCCGGAGATAGTCTCCGGTCTTCGCTTCGTCTTCGACGATCAGTATCTTCATGATGAAACGTGGAAAAGCACTCGGAACGTCATGTCACACCCTCACCCGGAAAGGCGATTTTCCCGCCGCCCGGACCCGCATCGAAAAACCCGGCGCCGCGCATGGGCCGAAAAGCGCTAGTCTATCAAAGGCCTCGGGGAGTGGTCACGCCGCGCTCGCTCTCAGAGCGATCGCATGAATACCATTGTCGTACACGTCACTATTTTTTTATTTACATTCTGCCATGAGAATTTGGTATTCTTCTCATTCACGATGCTTCAATCGCCTACCTGGATCGAATCGTCCGGAATGCGACCTATCAAGCCAACAATGAGAAATTGGAAATGATGGCAACTAATCAGGTAGATGTGACTGTTCCCTCATTGCTCCTTCGTATCAACCGTCTGTTCAGAGACGGAATGAGCGCTGAAGAACTCTATGAATGCACTCGCGGAATATGGGTAGTAGGCGAGAGGCGTAACAAAGCCAGATTTGCAATGGCAGTTCATAAGGGGGAAGTCCGCGAAGTTTATGAGATCGAATCGTGGCATCGCGCTGGAACTACACCCTATCTAATCCGTGACCAGTCAGAATTGGCCAAGCACAAAAACAAGCATAGGCGTTGGGAGTTCATCGCCCATGTGGCTTCGGAACCGATACGCTCACAATACGTTGGAGGTTCGGTTGCTCACCTGTTCCGTCCCGGTCAGCAGAATCCCGTCGTAGGTATCAATCTTGATTGATGGCTGACTGTTCTGTTTCGACCGATTGATTGCCGCTCGACACGCCGACGGCGCCAATTTCCTGCATACGAAACGCGCTGGCTCGACGGCGCTTGAAGAGCCGTGCGGGAAAGAGGGACTCTCTGTATGGTCGACGGCGAGGTGGCGCTGCTGGAGATTCTGCGCCGCCTGATTCCGCTGGTCGACCATGCGGTTTTTTCCTGATGCCGGATGCTGACCTACACCGGCGGCAGTGACGTCGGACAGGTCTTGCGGAGAGTCGGCGCCGCGCATCATGGACACGTTGGCGCGAGCGGCAGTGCCGACGGTTACGCTTGGTACAGAATGTACCCGCGTCAAAGATCGCGGTAGTCGACACCCTAGCCGCGGGTGACGCCTTCCACGGCGCGTTTGCCCTAGCGCTTCTGGAAGATGAGGACGCTGCGCGTCCGCGTCGCTCGAAATGCGCGTGTTTCCGGCGCCTGCCGGTGCGGTCGCCTGGCACGCTTGGCGGGCGGGATTTTCTCGTTCCGCGCCGGACGCTCCGGCGGGCAAGATTACAAAAAAGTAATCCGCGTGTCAGCTTCACGTCACCGATCCGTCACCATACTGCGAGGTCTCGACAACCACGGACTCGCGCCATGAAAAAAACCTTCATCCTCTGTCTGCTGACCGGCCTCGCCGGTTTCGTCCTCCCGCCGGCCCATGCCGCTCCTTC
>JAITAJ010000221.1 GCA_031284185.1 Accumulibacter sp.
CGAACAGGATGCGTGGCGCGACAAGCCGGACGTCAGCCCCGGGGAGCAAATCAAGTGCCGGCTTTATCCCAAGCTCGCCTTCTTCTTCGACGGAACGGGCTGCAACCTCTGGCAGGAACTGAAGAAACCCGTCGAGAAACGCGCCCTGACCAATGTCGCCAAGCTCTACCGGACGGCGATTGACGACAAGGACGGAAAAGAGGCCGCCGCAATTTATATCCCCGGCGTGGGAACGCCCTATCGTTATGGCGAGTACGAAGACGACCCTGGCGGTGCGCTCGGTCTGGGGTTTGGCGCGGGTGGCGCCATGCGGCTCGATGCCGCGCTCTCCAGATTCCGGTATCTGCTTGAAATCGAATGGGGCAGCGGCGCGATTCCCCACATGCAGTGGATCACCCTGTCCGTGTTTGGCTTTTCGCGCGGCGCCACGCTGGCGCGCGCCTTCACGCGCCGGCTCATCGCCACGCAGTGCGAGCGCACCGCCGATGGCGGCCTGCTGTGGAAAACCCGCGATGGCGGGCGCGTCCGCCTGCGGATCCTCTTTCTGGGCCTTTTCGATACCGTGGCTTCCGTCGGCGGCCCCGGCCTGCACCTGGCCTGGGGCGATGAACTCCTCGTTCCCAAGGAGGTGGAACGCTGTGTTCACTTTGTCTCGGGACACGAGGTGCGCCAGGCGTTTCCTCTGGATTCGGTGCGCAACGAGACCTTCTACCTCGACAATTGCGAGGAGGTGGTCTATCCGGGCGTGCATTCCGATGTCGGCGGCGGCTATTTCGACGGCTTCCAGGGGCGCGGCAATCAATTGTCGCGCATTGCGCTGCGGCACATGTACGCCGAGGCGCTGGAAAGCGGCGCCATGCTCAAGGCGTTCCAGGAGCTCAAACGGGATGATCGGGCCGAATGGGAACTGCCCGATGATTCCCCCCTGATCGCCCTGTACACCGCGTACATGGCGAGTCTGCCCAAACTGGGCGACACGCTGGAAAACCTCATCCAGGCGCATCGCGTCGTCCAGTTCACCTGGCGCGGCGCCATCACCCGCGCGCGACAGGATACGCGCGTGCTTGGCGCCTTGTATCGCCAGGTCGACGCGGCGATGTGCGCGGCGGTTGAGCCCGCCCAGGACGACGACCGCGAGGAGTGCGTATCCGAGAGATGGGAGTACGAACTGCCAGACAGGCCGGATGAGCAGGCCAGGCAGTTGCTTGCGGAACATCGCCGGCTGGTCTGGCAAATCCCCGCCATCCGCGATCCCGTTGATGAAAACTCGGGAGACACAAGACTCCCCCGCCGGCGAACCGGGTACGAAGACCTCATCATCGAGGCCTGGGACGCCACGAAAGGTAAAGCGGATGTGCCCAAGGACATCGAAAGGTTCCTCGCGGAACATGTTCATGATTCCGTCGCGCATTTCTCCAGCTGGCCCTGCGCCCTGTACGATCCGCGCGGCATATTCTGCGAACAAGGCAAGTACTTTGCGAACGCTCGCCAACCGTCAGACGCGCTCGCGGTATAACGGCCTTGGGGTGACATTGGGTTGTCTTGACCAAGCTCATTTCGTGCCAGCGAAGACAAGCGCGATTATCCACAGCAAAAATGTTGCCTATGTCCTCGCACATCGTTTCCCTATGCCTCCGGTCTATATCCCCTCATCGGTGAAAGGGAGGCGTTCATTTCATTTTCCTTCGTCCTCGTGTCGCGTTCCGTTTCCAGGGCCTCCAGAAAGACCCGAGCCTGTTCTCGAAGCGCCCGTTCTCCCTGCGGTCTCGAAGCGCGCTCCTCGTAGAGCCAGTTCATGACGCCCCGCCGGGCAAAGCGCTTTTGCGCGGACTCGCGCATGTAGGCATGACGCCATACGTCCGGGTGAATATGCAGGGCGAACCAGACGACCGCCCGTTGATTCCGGAAAGACTTCGCCAGCCCCAGATCCCAGGCCTGTTGCAGTTCCCGTTCCGCAATGTGATGCTTCAATGCCGGACACATCGGCAGGGGCGGAATTTCGGGAACCGGGTTTTCTTCTTCCAGATGCGCGATCAGATCCTGCACGACGTTGAGTCCGCCCAGCGCTTTCAGCAGCGCCTCATCGATCGGTACCGGCGTGGCGAACTCCGGCATGCCCGGCTTTTCGGGGCCGGCGATCCCGACGGGTCGATAGTGCCAATCCCAGCTTTTCCAGTAGGCAAAGGGTTGCAGGAAGGCCGCGCGCGCGGCTTCCGGCAGGAGATTCAGCAAGGGGATGCCGACTCGCGCGTCGTACCAGCGCAACAATACGTTCGTTTCGTCTTCCAGCACACCGTCGAGGAATCCTCGCAGGTGTGCATGCAGTTTCATGATCGGGACGGGACTCGCCATGACCGTCAGCGCCTGCCATACGCCCGGCCCTTCCGCCAGGGAGCGGACCAGCGGATGCGAGGCCCCCAGGGCCGTCCGGGGGATTTCCACGAAATACGGCCCCAGGGCATGGGATTCCGCTTCCGGCATGCGCAGGAACAAAGGCTCGGCATCCAGCTGGTGCTCCCGGCACCACGCCTCGATCCAGCCTTCCGGACACAAGGCGCCGTCGATCAATACATAGCGGGACGTGGTCTCCTGGCCGCCCCACCAGTCGGTCAGATCGCGGCTCAGGATTCCGGCGACCGCGGAGAGGAAGGTGCCCGGATCGTGTCCGGTTTCCTTCTTCATCGGAACATTCGCGGGCGTCATGTCATTCCCTCGCCTTCAGCGCCACCGCTTCCCGGGACGCCTTTCGCAAACACTCCTCGCAAACGGCGGGCTTGCTCGATACCGGCAGGCTCCGGGGCGGGGTAAAGTCGTGCGTCTTGGCATAGGCGATCCAACCCTCTTTCGTGCCTTCCTCGATGCCTCCCGGCCAGAGTTTAAGATAGCTTCCGCCGCCGTTGATGAGTACGCCCTGCTTGCCGGTGATGTTCACCCAGTCGTCGTAGGATTGCACGGTGACGTTCTTCCTTCCCAGCAGTTGCAGTTCATCTCCTTCGGCTTCCACGCGGATTTTTCCCATGGCGGCGACGATCTTCGCGCCCAGGCGGTGGATGAAGAAGGTCAGCCTCTCCTGCACCGCCGCGTGCCA
>JAITAJ010000260.1 GCA_031284185.1 Accumulibacter sp.
ATCAGCGGCGGCGGCGCGACCGGGGCGGCGCGAGCGACCAGGCACGGCGCGGTCGCCGCGTCGGCGGCGGCTTCGGCGCGCGTCGGCAAGGGGCGCCGATACAGATCGTCGTCCCACGCCAGCCGATGCAGCGTAGACAACAGCGACAGTTCGGGCGCCGGCAGATTGGCCTCACCGTCGCGCAGCGACTGCCAGGTCACCACCACGCGCGGCACCATCGCCAGCAGCCGTTCGAGATCGCGCTTGAGCTTGCGTTCGGCATCCTCGCGCGTGGGGAGGCCGAGTTCGCGGCGCACCGAGGCGTTGAAGAAGGTGGCGCGTTCCACCGGCGCCAGTTGCCGGGCGTCGCCGCCGAGCAGCAGCGCCGCTTCAAAACGGCGCAGACAAACGGCGCTGAGCGGCGTCGTGACGATCGGGCTGAGAATGCCGTCATCGCGGAAACCGGCGGCCTCGAATTCGTGATCGAGCCAGTCGCGCCAGGTGCTGAAGGAAAACGGCACGGTGTTTCCGGCCAGTTCCGCGCGGCGATCTTCCAGAAGGTCGAGCGCGGTCCGGCCGGCGGCGTCCGCCGCCAGCGCGTCCGACATGCCAACCGTGTCGAGCGCCGCGCACAGGCGTTCGATCCAGCGCGCCAGCGGCGCCGGCCCGGCGCGCAGCCGGGCCGTGGCCGCTTCGACGCGGTCGAGCAGGGCCAGGCCGAGCGACTGGCTGGCTGCCTCGGATTCGAGCAAGGCGCGGCGGATGCGGGCCGGGCCGGACTTGACCGACGCCGCGCGGATCGATGCCTCCAGGCCGAAGACGGCCAGTTTGCGCTCGTCCTCGGCAACGTCGGAAAAAATGAACGGCGACTTGCACAGGTCGAGCAGATCGCGGTAATACACCCGGCCGGCCGCCACTTCGATCAGCGCGTCGATCGACGCCGCCGCGCGCGAGGTCGACAGCAGCCAGCCGGTTTCGTCGCTGACCAGCACGTTCTCGCGTTCCAGCAACGCGCGGACCCGCCGCGCCGTCAGACGATCCTGCGCGATCAGGGCGATCCGGCGCAACCCCTCGCCGAGCCAGGCGCCGACCTGCGCCACCGCCGCCCGCGCCTCCTGTTCGCGGCCGGCCGCCGGCAGCAGCGACAGGCGCCCGCTCAGCGTTCCGGCCGGATATCGCCGCGCCAGCGCGCGCGCGCGTTCGAGCAGGGGCGGGGAGTCTGGCGCGGCATCGATCCAGGCGGCGGCCAGCGTCGCCGACAAGGGCGTCGCGCAAGTTTCGCGCGGCTCCGGGTAAAACAGGAGCAGCGGCTGCGCCGCCCCGTAGCGGCAAAGAAAATCGCGCTCGGCCGGATCGAGCGCTTCGTCCGGCGCGGCGTCGAGCAGCACCAGCAGCGGCTGAGGCGTATCCGCCCGCGCGGCGCGGCGGGCGAGTTCGGCGAGGCGCCGCCGGTAGACCGTCGCCGCGTCCGGCGCGCCGGACGCGGCGAGCGCCCGCCAAAGCTCGTGCACGACACGCGCCACGAAAGCGAGCGGCGCCGAGGCGCGTGTGACGTAGGCCCGCCGCAGTTGCTCGGCAAGGCCCGCCTCATCGTCGGGCAGCCGCAGCGCCGCCCGCGTCAGCTCGTCGAACAGGCTGGCCATTTCGGCGGCGATGCCCCACAGCGCCGACTCGTCGAACCAGCCTCTCTGACGCAGCGCCTCGTGCAGCAACACCCGGCGCCCGCTTTCCGGCAAGGGATCGGGAATACCGGGAAGCGCCGCGCCGCCTACCCAGTTGCGCAGGGTATCGCAGCGGGGAAGCGCCAAGGGGCCACGCGCGGCGCGCGCCAGCGCCGCGCGCAATTCGGCGGCCACCGGCAGCGCCGGCACCAGGACGCGCAGCGCCGAGAGATCGGAGCCGGGATGATGCGCCAGCGTCCGCGCCGCCAGTTCGTCGAAGAACGTCTCGCCCGGCGGCAGGACTTGCGCGCGCAAGGTGTCCGAGGCGTCAGGCATGGCGGGGAAAACCGGCGGGAGAGCGGCGGACGGGCGTCCTGCCCGCCTCGCGGTCCGCGTTTCGCGGGCGGAGCGATCCTTCGCCGCTTCCGGCGAAGGATCGCCGGATGAAAGGTGAAACGCCCGCCGCGCCCGGCTGATTCGCTCCGGCGGTCTCGTGAAAGCCATTCGCCGGGCAGACGCCGCCGCCGGCGCACTCGCGTCCGACGCGATTTCCGGTGACGGCGCGGGTCATGGCGCGGTTCACGGCGGGCGGAACCCGTTCAGTCGTCGCCGCGCTGCCGCAGACGGCGGAACAGCCAGCTACGCGGCTGTTCCACGCCGGTGCGCACGAAGGACAGCGGACTCGGTTCGAGCAGGAAACGCCGCTGCAATTCCCTTTCGCCGCGCTGCCCGGCGAACAGGATGCGGTCGCCGGACTGCAGGAGCGTGTCCTCCGCCGGCAGCGCCATTTCCTGTTTGTTGCGCAGCAACAACAGTGGCACGGCGGCAATCCGCTCGGGCGGCTTTTCCGGGTTGATCAGCAGATCGCCGATGGACAGGGGCGGATCGACCTCCGGCGCCAGCGCCTCGCGCAGGCCGATATAAGAGGCGTAACAATCGAACACCCAGATGAACGGCACCTTGAGTCCGGCGTACTGTTCGAGCAGGACCGCGGCGCGACGCGCCATCTCACCCGAATCGTTGTCCAGATGCCTGAAAAAGCGGATCAGCAGCGGCGAGGTGAGCAGTTGCCGCACCTTGTGCGAAACGACTTCCGCCTTGATGAAGCGCAGGTTCGCCATCGAAGCGTCGATCAGGCTGGCGTTGATCGCCTGCACCTGCCGGATCACGACATAGACCTTGGGATTGATCGAGCGCGCCCGTGTCACCGCCGACAGATTCAGGGCGTCGCTGCTGGTGCACACGATGATTCCGACCGCCTTGCCGATTTCCGCCACCACGATTTCCCGCGGCGTTTCCCCCTTGTAGCGCAGGAAAGTCCCCTGCTGCTGGCTGGAATCCAGATCGAGGAGCGTGCAGGTCATGCCCGCGCCGTGGAGCGCGGTGACGCAATAATCGGAAAAGCTGCCCGAACCGAACACCACCCAGTGTCCCTTCGGCAGATTGAGCGATTCCGGCCGGGTGCCGCCGGGCAGGCCGGAAAGCCATTCGACCATCCGCAGGCGTTCGGGCGACCCCATGTCCAGGCTGATGTTGTTGGCGAAGCTCTGGAACGGATTGATCGGCTCGATGTTGCGGAAGGCTTCCAGGTTGCTCTGCGTAATCGGCGTATGCACCCGGGTGATGATGCGCAGCGATGGATTGAGCACCATGCCGCAGATGGCCACCGACTGATTGGTATCGTCGTCGCCGGCGAGCGCCACCATGGCCTGGCACTTGCGGTGCGTCACGCCGGCGTCGACCAGCACGTCGGGCAGACGGCCGTCGGCGGTGAGAAACAGCGGCGGATACTGATATTCCTCGATCTCGATTCTCGTGGCGCGCTGGTGGCGTATTTCGATCAGCACCATGCGCTGCCCCATGCGGTCGAGCATACGCGCCAGCATGATGCCGCTCTGTCCGTAGCCCACGATCAGAACGAAGGGTTCCTGCATCGCCGTGACGCGCCGGGCGAAGCGGCGTCGCGCCAGCGCGTCGCGCAGGGTCTGATCCTGCGACAGATGGAAAATGCTGCCCAGCGTGTAGGCCCAGGCCACCACGCACAGATAGACGCACACCACCGTCCATGCCCGTTGCGGATCGGTGAACGTATAGGGAATCTCGCCGAAACCGATGGTGGTCGCCGTATAGCTTATGAAATACAGCGCGTGGAAGACGCCCAGATGGACGGGGCGTCCCTGCGCGTCGGCGCCGGGGATCAGCACCAGTCCCCAGACCGAAACGGCGTAGGCGGCGATGAGCGCGATCAGGGGCAGGCGCAGTCGGCGCAGGATGACGAACAGGACGTCGTTCAAGCGCCGTCCTCCTGGTCAGCGCGTCTGGCGCAAGGTCTCGCTGATCAGCAGAATCACCGAAATCAGGTTGGCCACGAGCGCGCCGCCGCTCAGCGAAACGATGGTCGCCATCGTTCCCCCGTTCATTGGCAGCTGGCTGATGTTGACGCGCCACATCCAGACCAGGGAAGCCGCCAGCAGTTGCAGCATGGCCACCATGCTGGTGGCCATGTGGGTGGCGCCGATGTGTGTGCGATCGCCGAATTTCAGCACCAGGGTGATCAGGTTGATCACCACCGCCACGAAGAGATGTCCGGCATCATGCTGGTTGGCGTCGATCAGCTCGCCGATGAAGAAACCGAAATTCATCGTGCACGCGAAAATCACGAAGAAACCAAAAATGACCTTTTCCAGATTCATGAACGCTCCAGGAACTGCACTCGGCGGGATGATACCAGAGTTTCAGAGGTCAGGGGTTCAGAGGACAGTGGTTGGAGAGGACAGAAGACAGGTAAGTTTGCGGCGCCGGTCGGCGCCGGAATGGAACGCAAAACCGGGCGCTCGGGGTCAGAGGACAGCGCTTGGAGAAGACAGAGGACAGGGAAACCGAGCGCCCGGTTTTTCCATCTCACTCGGCGCGAAGCGCCGCAAGCCGATCTGTCTTCTGTCTTCTCAAGATTCTGTCTTCTGAAATGTCTTCTGAAATATTTCTTGCTTTTTCCCGGTTCTTGGGATGAGAATTGCGCCTTGCCTGTGCGTGATAAGCCTGTGCGTGATAAGAACATGATCGGAATCGACGAAATGGAAAAACAATGCGCCCACTTCCCGGACTTTCGAGCCGGACGGGCGCTGCTTCAGGTTGAATCCATGTGTGGCTCGATTCTTGCTACACACACACACACACACACACACACACACACACACACAAGGCGTCATCGCTGGGCCGCTCCCGCCTCCAGGCGTAGAGCGGCTTTCGGCGTTTCTTCCGCATCGGTTTCCCCAGATTTTTCGCGTCTCTTTTTAGCCCCGCTCCATTCCGGAACGGGGTTTTTTTCGTCGTCCACAGAACTTTTCGGAGGATCAGATTCATGACTCGAAGTCGCCGCCTCATCCCGGTCATTTCCCTGCTGGCCCTTGGCGTTGGCCTTGCGTTTGCGCCACCCGAAATTCGGGCAGCAGGGCAGACCATCACAATCAACAGTAATGTCGACCATAGCGTGCACGGCAACGGGACCTCACCGGATGGTGGTCTCCCGCACGACGCGGACCCCAATGACAATACCGTCAACGTGAGTGGTGGCACGGTGACTGGCGGAGTCTTCGGCGCGAACAGCGGTGGCGAAGACATCACAGGCAATGAAGTGACCGTCAGCAATGGCACCATCACGGGCGACTCAACCGACGTTGCCATATACGGCGGGGTCATCGGTAGCTCGG
>JAITAJ010000306.1 GCA_031284185.1 Accumulibacter sp.
ACTGAGGACGGCAGGCGAAGCTTTCCGTTCCCCGTTCGCCGACTCGCGGAAAAATCCCCAGATCCGGTCAACCATCGGGTTGGCGTTTTCCAGCGAGCGGTACAGCCGGACTTCCAGCGTGCAGCTCCACCGGGCGCCGCCGGCGATTACCAGTTGCTTTTCCGCGAGCTCCTTGCCGATGCAGCTTTCGGGAAGCCAGCCGAGTCCGTGCCCTTCGACGACCATGGCTTTCAATGCGCCCGCCATGTGCGTGTCGAACGAGCGCTCGAAATGGCAGCGCTCGTTGGCGTTGAGCAGGATCATTTCGACGGTGTGCGCAAGATAGGTTCCGGACGAGTAGGCGAGCAGGGCGATCGGCCGATCGACCTTGCCCGGCAGCCGATGACGCGGCTGGCCGTCCCGGTCCGGCGCCGAACAGGGCAGCATCCGGTCGGCGGCCAGCACCAGATGCTGGAAGCGGTCGGAGGCGAGCAGCGCGGGGAGCTGCGGGTGGTGGTAGTTGAGCAGCAGGTCGGCGCCGCCTTCGAGCAGCGCGCCGGCGCCTTCCGAGACGTTCACCGCGCCGACCCGGATGACGAGGTTGCCGAGCGCCCTCTTCAGCGCGCTCAGCCAGTGCGGGAAATAGGTCAGCGACAGCGTGTGGGCGACCGCGAAACGCACGGTTTCGGCGGTTCCGGGCGACTGCCCGCGCAATACGTTGCGCATGTCGTAGGTCCGGCGCAGGAGATCGGCGGCGAATCCCCGGAAGATCCGTCCGGCGGAAGTGAGATGCACGCCTTGCACGTGCCGGTCGATCAATTCGACGCCGAGCCAGTCCTCCAGCGCCTGAATATGCCTGCTGAACGTCGGCTGCGAGACGTTGCGGCGCTCCGCCGCACGCGAAAAGGCATGGGCGTCGGTCAGGGTCAGAAAGTCTTCGATCCACTCGATCTGCATGGCCTTTCCGCTATCGGTTCGTCAAGCTATACATTTTCCTGCCGATCTTATGCGATATCTGCATGAGTTGTCACGGGTTCGCTTGCGCGGCGTAAGATGGATCTCCACGTGAAACTCATTCGAGGAGAGAACCATGTCACAAAACACCGCCTTTCGCATCGAGAAGGATTTTCTCGGCGAAAAAGAAATTCCCGCGGACGCCTACTATGGCGTTCAGACCCAGCGCGGCAAGGATAATTTCCACATCACGGGCATGCCGATGTCGTCCGAGCCGTATTTCGTCAAGGCATTCGGCTATGTCAAGAAGGCTGCGGCGATGGCCAACCGCGATCTCGGCTGCATCGACGGAAAGATCGCCGACGCCATCATTGCCGCTTGCGATCGCCTGATCGCCGGCGAGTTGCGCGAGCAGTTCGTCACCGATTTCATTCAGGGCGGCGCCGGCACCTCGGTCAACATGAACGCCAACGAAGTGATCGCCAACATCGCGCTCGAATCCCTGGGGCACGAGAAAGGGGATTATCACATCGTCAATCCGAACAACCACGTCAATTTCGGGCAATCGACCAACGATACCTATCCGACGGCGTTCCGCCTGGCGCTGATCCTGCGCCTGGCCAGCTACATGGAGGCGTTGCGCAAGCTGCAAAGCGCGTTCTACGCCAAGGGCAAGGAATTCGAGCGGGTGCTCAAGATGGGCCGTACCCATTTGCAGGATGCCGTGCCGATGTCGCTGGGCCAGGAATTCCACGGCTGGGGCACGACGATCGGCGAGGAGGTCGAGCGCATCTCCGAAGTCCGCCGTCTGCTGCGCGAGATCAATCTCGGCGCGACCGCCGTCGGCACCTCGGTGACCGCCGCGCCCGGCTACCCGGAACTGGCGACCCGCTATCTGAGCGAGCTGACCGACTGCCAGTTCATTCTGGGCAGCGACCTGGTCGAAGCGACCTCCGACACCGGCGCCTACGTGCAACTCTCGGGCGTGCTCAAGCGCACCGCGACCAAGCTGACGAAGATTTGCAACGACATCCGAATGCTGGCCTCGGGGCCGCGCTGCGGCCTGAACGAGATCAACCTGCCGCAGATGCAGCCGGGCAGCTCGATCATGCCGGGCAAGGTCAATCCGGTGATCCCGGAAGTGGTCAACCAGACGAGTTTCCTGGTCATCGGCCTCGACCTGACGGTGACGCTCGCGGCCTCCGCCGGGCAGTTGCAGCTCAACGTCATGGAGCCGGTCATCACCTTCTCGTTGTTCACGTCGATCTTCACGATGGAAAACGCCGTCAACAGTCTGCGTCAGAACTGTATCGAAGGCATCACCGCGAACGCGGAGCAGACGCGCAACATGGTGCTCAACTCGCTGGGCATCATCACCGTGCTCAAGCCCTCGCTCGGCTACAGCCAATGCGCCGAGATCGTGCGCGAATGCTACCAGACGGACAAGTCGCTGCATGACGTGGTGGTCAAGGAGCGCAAGTTGTTGACGCAAGAACACTGGGACGAAATCTTCTCGTTCGAGAATCTGATCAGTCCCAAGTTCGAGAAGTAGGATAGTCAGAGGTCAGAGGACAGAGGCTGGAGAAGACAGATAGGCTTGGGCGCTTCGCGCCGGGTAAGGGAAGAAACCGGGCGCTGGGTTTCTCTGTCCTCTCGAATCTCTGTCCTCTGAGGCTGTCTTCTGAATATAATGTGCGCAGCGATTCCCCAGGAGGCCGTCAGTGATGAGATGCCGTTTTTCAAAAATGCGCGGGTTGGGCAACGACTTCGTCGTGATCGACGCTGTCCACCAGCCGATCACCCTGACACCCGCGCGGATTCGCTTTCTTGCCGACCGCCACCTCGGTACCGGCTATGATCCGCTGCCGCTGGTCGAGCCGGCCAGACACCCGGGGTCGATTTCCGCTATCGTAGAGGGTCAGAGGTCAGAGGTCAGAGGTCAGAGGCTAGAGAAGACAGAACCGCTTGGGCGCTTCGCGCCGGGTAAGGGAAGAAAAACCGGGCGCTGGGTTTCTCTGTCTTCTGTCCTCTCAAATCTCTGTCTTCTGATGGGCGCTTCGCGCCGGATAAGGGAAGAAACCGGGCGCTGGGTTTCTCTGTTTTCTGTCCTCTCAAATCTCTGTCTTCTGATGTGCGCTGGGGTTTCTCTGTCTTCTGTCCTCTCAAATTTCTGTTATCTGACTTCTGTCCTCTGACAATGTGCGCAGCGATTCCCCAGGAGGCGAGCCGTCAGCGATGAGATGCCGTTTTTCAAAAATGCACGGGTTGGGCAACGACTTCGTCGTGATCGACGCTGTCCACCAGCCGATCACCCTGACGCCCGCGCAGATTCGCTTTCTTGCCGACCGCCATTTCGGCATCGGCTGTGATCAGTTGCTGCTGGTCGAGCCGGCCAGACATCCGGGGGTCGATTTCCGCTATCGTATCTTCAATGCCGACGGCGGCGAGGTCGAACAGTGCGGCAATGGCGCGCGTTGCTTTGTACGCTTCGTGCACGAGCAGGGGCTGACCGAAAAGCGTGAAATCCGCGTCGAAACCATGCGCGGTGTGATCAGTCCGCGGCTCGAATCCGACGACCGGGTGACCGTCGACATGGGCGTGCCGGTGCTGGAACCGGCGCGGATTCCGTTTGCGAGCGCCTCGCCCAACCTCGTCCAGCCGCTTCGCGTGGGCGAGCGGCAAGTGGAAATCACCGCCGTGTCGATGGGCAATCCACATGCCGTGCAGGTGGTGGCCAACGTCGATACCGCGCCGGTCGCCGAGCAAGGCCCGCTGATCGAGTCGCATCCGCGCTTTCCGCAACACGCCAATGCCGGATTCATGCAGATCGTCGGGCGGCGGAACATCCGTTTGCGTGTCTTCGAGCGCGGCGCGGGGGAAACGCTGGCATGTGGCACCGGGGCCTGCGCCGCCGTCGTGACCGGCATTCTGCGCGGCCTTCTCGACTCGCCGGTGCGCGTCGAAACGCGCGGCGGCGAATTATCCATCGCCTGGCGGGGCGCCGGAACACCGGTGTCGATGAGCGGCCCCGCCGTTACCGTATTTACCGGAGAAATCGAATTATGAAATCGGAAGAAGTCGCGCAGTATTTGCAGGATCACCCTCAGTTTTTCGAGGAATACGCCGATCTGATGTCGCGCATGGTGATTCCGCACCCATACAGCGGGCGGACGATCTCGATCACCGAGCGGCAGATGCTCGCGTTGCGCGACAAGAACCGCCAGCTCCAGGGCAAGCTGGCCGATCTCGTCGGCTTCGGCGAGGAAAACGACGTCATCAGCGAAAAGATGCACCGCCTCGGCGTGGCAATCATCGCGGCGGGAAGTTTCCAGTCGGTGATCCATACGCTGAATTTTCACTTGCGTGACGATTTTTCCATTCCGCTGTTCACCCTGCGTCTGTGGCAGCGGCCCGGGAATGCCGCCGAATTGCCGGAGTTCGTCGGCATCGGCGAGGAATTGCAGAGCTTTGCCGAAACGCTGGCGCAACCGTATTGCGGTCTGACGTCCGGTTTCGAGACGGCCTCATGGTTCGGCGACGCGGCGGCGCAGGTGCGCTCGCAGGGCTTGATCGCGCTGCGCAACGGCGGCGGCACGATCGGCATGATGGCGCTGGGCAGCGGGGATCCGCAGCGCTTTTATTCCGGCATGGGCACGCTGTACCTGCAACGGCTCGGCGAAATGGCCTCGGCGGCTCTGGCGCGAGTGTCGCCGCATGTCTGAAACGACCTTGTCCGCGGCGGTCGATCGCTACCTCGACGCGCTTGCCCAGCAACGCCGGCAGTCGCCGCACACGGTCAGCAACTACCGCCGCGACTTGCGCGTGCTCGATCGCTTGGTCGGCGAGCTGCCGGAGAAGCCCGGCCATGAGCGTCTGCAAGGACATCACATCCGCCATTTCGTCATCAAGCTGCACGCGGCTGGCCTGGGGGGGCGTTCGCTGGCGCGGATGCTTTCAGCGTGGCGCGGTTTTTTCCGCTGGCTGGGGATGCGTGGCGAGATCGACGCCAATCCGGTCGACGGCATCAAGGCGCCCAAGCGTCCGCACCGGCTGCCGAAGGCGCTGTCGCCCGACGAGGCCGTGCATCTGCTCGATTGCGAGAGCGGCGAGGAGGTGTTGGATTTGCGCGATCAGGCGATGTTCGAGCTTTTTTATTCCTCTGGTTTGCGTCTCGCCGAGCTGGTATCGCTCGACCTTTCATGTCTGCCCGACTTGGCGGAGGGTGAAATCCGCGTGTTGGGCAAGCGCAACAAGACCCGCGTCGTGCCGGTCGGCAAGAAGGCGCGCGAGGCCATCCAGCGCTGGGTGGCGCGGCGCGCCGAAGTGGCGCGGACGGAGGAGAGCGCGTTGTTCGTCGGTCAGCGCGGCGCGCGCATCCATCCGCGCGTCGTCGAGGAACGGCTGAAAAAGCGCGCGCTGAGACAGGGATTGCCGGTCGGCGTACATCCGCACATGCTGCGGCATTCGTTCGCCTCGCATTTGCTGCAATCGTCCGGCGATCTACGCGCGGTGCAGGAAATGCTCGGCCACGCCAGTGTCGCGTCGACCCAGGTTTATACTCACCTCGATTTTCAACATCTGGCACAGGTTTACGATGTCGCGCATCCACGCGCCAAGAGGCAGAACCTTGAGAAGACAGAACCTCAGAAGATAGAACCTTGAGAAGACAGAGCTTCAGAAGATAGAACCCTGAGAAGACAGAGTCTCAGAAGATAGAACCTTGAGAAGACAGA
>JAITAJ010000381.1 GCA_031284185.1 Accumulibacter sp.
CAGCCGCCAGACCATGTCGTCGTGGCGCTGCTTCTGGTCTTCACTGACGTAGCTGGCATTGACGCGCTCCAGCGTGGAGAAGTCGGCCTCGGTGATCCACTCGCCCGGCACCCAGTGGCACAAAAGATCGCGCACCATCTCCGGATGGGAGAAAAACAGTTTATAGTCGCTGTCGTGGCGGGTGTTCATGACGGGATTGTATCCGTTTCAGAGGATAGAGGCTTGAGAGGACAGTTCAAGAAGACAGAGGACGGAGAAAATCGAGCGCTCGGTTTTCCTGTCTTCTGTCCTCTCAAGCCTCTGTCCTCTGAATTCATAGAGGAATGGAGGATGGGAAAAATGTTGAAGGGCATTCATTTGGGTAGGGCGCTGTTCGCGTTCATGATCATGGCGGCGCTGTCGATGGGGGCGCGCGCGCAAACCTGGCCGACGCAGCCGGTCCGCTTCGTCGTGCCGACGACGGCGGGAAGTTCGGTCGATATCGTGGCGCGGCTGGTGGGTGAGAAGCTCGGCGGCCTGATCGGCCAAACGGTCATCATCGACAACAAGGGCGGGGCCGGCGGCACGATCGGCGCGGACGCGGTGGCCAAGGCGCGCGACGGCCATACCTTCCTGCTCGGCTACAACGGGCCGATCACCGTGGCGCCGTCCTTGTTTCCCAGGCTGCCATACGATCCGCAACGCGACCTGGCGCCGATCATCCTGGCCGTGACCCAGCCCAACGTGCTGGTGGCGCGCGTCGATCTCAAGGTCGATTCGGTCAAGGAGCTGGTGGATTTGGCTAAAACGCGGCCCGGCAAGATCGACTATGCCTCGGTGGGCAACGGCTCGCTGTCGCATCTGGCCATGGAATTGCTCAAGATGAAGAGTGGCATTTCCCTGTTGCACATTCCCTACACCGGCGGGCCGGCGGCGTCCCTGGCCTTGGGACGCGGCGACGTGCAGGTGCTGTTCGCCGCCCTGTCCAACGTGCAGGCGCTGCTGCGCGAGGGCAAGGTGAAGCTGCTGGCGGTGTCGAATGCCAGGCGCTCGGCGGCGCTGCCGGATCTGCCGACGATCGCCGAACAGGGATATCCGGGCTTCGACGCGACGACGTGGAACGGCTTCCTCGCGCCGGCGGCCACGCCGAAAGAAGTCGTGGAACGATTGAACAAGGCCATCGGCCAGGTTCTGGAAATGCCCGAGGTCAGGCAGAAGTTGCTGGCCGGCGGAGCGGAAGTCGCGGGAGGTTCGCCCGAACGCTTCGCCGAACTGCTCAGGAACGAAACGACGGCATGGAGCGCGGTGATCGAGCGTTCCGGCATCAAGCCGGAGTGAGCGCACACCGGCGACGCGCCGGAAGATGGTTTCCCGTCACCACGCGGCAGGTTCCGAGAGGAGCATGCCGTTTTTTGGGTACGCCCGGCATGGGCGCGCTCCGGCGGGAATGCGTCTCGCCGCAAGCGGATCACGGCGAGGGGAGCAAATCGCAACGGCATGAGGGCGATCGCGTGTGGGAAGGAAGCGTGGAGCATGAGCGGCGAGCCGATGAGCGTGAACCGGATAGAAGGCGCTGCCGGGCAGGGCGCGGGCCGGAAACCGCGAAGCGCTCGTGATCGAGGCGAAGTGGCGTAGAACCGGCGGTTGCGCGGAGAAAGAGCGCGTCCTCACCAGGGGAGAACGCGCCGGATGGCTGCAGGCGCGCATATTGGATAGCCTTCATGACCGGAACCTTGGGCGGTCAAGCGTCATCCGCTCATCGAGCGTGGAATCAGCCCATCCCGG
Source organism: Accumulibacter sp. (assembly GCA_031284185.1). Classification (GTDB taxonomy): domain Bacteria; phylum Pseudomonadota; class Gammaproteobacteria; order Burkholderiales; family Rhodocyclaceae; genus Propionivibrio. The sequence continues at coordinate 1,765 of JAITAJ010000381.1, forward strand.
CTCGCGTCTTTTCTGAAAATTCTTCAAAGCCTGATGACCCGTCGGCTTGCGGATTCCGAACGACGAATTCCATTCGATGGTCTTTGCGCGAACGAACAGCCCGCCCGAGCAAGCCCGGCCATATCCGCTGAAAACACCTGTAAAGGACTTATCGGCGGCAAGCGCCAGACGGGAAGGCAATGCAGCGGCAAAGACAAACGCTGTAATGCCTTCCTTCCACTTCTCGAAGCCGCTTTTTACTCGCGTTGCCATGTTGAACTCCTCATTCAGAAAGAACGCGGGCCGGTCGCGCGTGGTATCGGGCGTAGGTCTCGTTGGCGGGCGGCGTCGGAATTGGCTCAAGGGCCGCCTTGGTGACGCCTTGAACGCCGCGCTGCGCGGCCTTTTTACGCCTGGATGCCGCGCCTCTCAATGGCCGACGAATATCGACGGCAAGCATCGCGTCCGCCATTTCGCCGCTTCGCCGTGCCTTGAAATGGGTCATTCAGGATGGACTACCACGCATTTCCGCAGGCCGTCCTCGTCCTTCCTGCCTGGTACACGGCACATGCCGCGCCCGTGTCGTCATTTCATGAATATCGTTGCTACGGAAAGCGTATTGGCGTATTTTTGTCGTGATCGCCGCCGGCAGGCGATTTCCCGGCATCGATCATCACGAATGGCAGTACAACCAAAGGAAAGGATGAGAACATGACAGAAACACCCCAAACCGGCGGACCGCTGAGCTGGTATTTCAGAACCAACCTGCTGGTGCGCATTCTCACGGGCCTGGTCCTGGGCGGCATCGTCGGCATCGTCCTGGGATACTCTCCCGACGCGGCAAAATCCTTCGTCACCTATGGCCAATTCTTCGGCGACCTGTTCATCCGGCTGTTGAAGATGATCGTCGTGCCGGTCATCCTCTTCTCGCTGATCACCGGAGCGGCGAGCATCACGCCGAGCCAGATCGGCCGTACGGGCGGCAAGACCCTCCTGTACTACCTCGTCACCTCCATCATCGCCGTGTGCATCGGTCTCGTCGTCGCCTTGATTTTCCGTCCGGGCGAGGGGCTGAACATGGTCGGCGCGGAAGGCGTGGCGGGCAAGGTTGCCCAGTCGCCGCCACTCGGGCAGGTCCTCCTGAACATCGTGCCGACGAATCCCGTCGAATCGCTGGCCAAGGGCGACGTCCTGCCCATCATCTTCTTCGCTCTCGTGGCGGGCATCGGCCTTTCCGTACTGCGGGATTCAAAGAACGAAACCCTGGCGAGGCAGGCCAACGTGCTCTTCGACGCCTGTACCGCCGCGGCGGAGGTCATCTACAAGGTCGTCGGCGGCATCATGCAGTACGCCCCCATCGGCGTATTCTTCCTGATCGCCATCGTTTTCGCGCAGCAGGGGCCCAAGGTCGTCGGCCCGCTGTTCTACGTCACCCTGGCGGTTTACGTGGGCCTCGTCCTGCATCTCGTCCTCGGTTACGGCGGGCTGCTCGCGCTGTTCGGACTGAGCTTCGTGAAGTTCATCAAAGATGCACAGACGCCGATGGTCACCGCCTTCGTCACCCGCTCGTCCAGCGGCACTCTGCCCGTGACCATGCGCGTCGCCGAGGAGAAGCTCGGCGTTCCGCGCACGATCAGTTCGTTCATTCTGCCGATCGGCGCCACGGTCAACATGGACGGCACGGCCATCTACATCACCATCTGCGCCACGTTCATCGGTTTCGCCATCGGCTCGCCGCTGGACAGCGGCCAGATGCTGACCCTGATGATCACCGCGACGCTCGCGGCCATTGGCACGGCGGGTGTCCCTGGGGCGGGCGCGCTGATGCTGATCATGGCCCTCGAATCGGTCGGGCTGAAAGTGGACGCCGGCTCGGCCGTGGCCGCCACCTATGCCCTGGTGCTGGGCATCGACGCCCTGCTCGACATGGGCCGTACCTGCATGAACGTCACCGGCGACATCGCCGGCGTGACCATCGTCGCCAAGAGCGAAAAGTTGCTGGACACGAGCAAGTGGGAATAGCTTCGTCTTGCCCCGTCCCCGACGGTTTCTCGGCCGGGACGGGATACTGAGGACACGCCGCCGCGATGAACGCGGCGGCGTTTTTTTCACCGCGCCCGGCATGGGCGCGCTCCTTCACGCGGCGGGCGGCGCAATGAGACTTGGGGTGCCCCGGCTCTCATCCCCTCGACTTCCCGAACCGCCCGGTGCGGAACCGCAGACCGGGTAGCGTGGCAGGGGGACGGCCGGTCAGGGCCGTCCCCCATGCCGATCCCCCCCCCCCCCCCGCATCGAATGTTGCAATGTCGTCTCGGCGCCTCCCCGGCGCCGTCTGCCCTCCTGCGCGCCTGAAATCGATCTTTCTCTTTGTTTTCAAAGGGAAATCAATCCTCAGCATGTTTCAAGGAAATTCGCCCTAAGTCTTTGTAGTCATTGAAAAAACGATAAAAAACGCTTGCCATGCCAAATACTTTGCCTTAAAGTGGGATTTAGTGGTGGAAAGTAGGATAATGTGTTGTCAGCGTAGGAAAAGGTGGGGGATCGATGTTTCAAGGACGGACAGCGCTGAGTCTCGACGCCAAAGGGCGGCTGGCCATTCCGGCCCGGCACCGCGAAGCGCTCGTTGCGGCTTCCGGCGGACAGATCGTGCTGACCGCGCATCCGCAGGAAGACTGCCTGCTCCTCTATCCCGCGCCCGCGTGGGAACCCGTCCGGGACAAAATAATGGCGGCATCCAGCTTCGATAAACAGGTGGCGGCCTACCAGCGGCGGCTGGTCGGCTATGCCTGCGACAGCGCCCTGGATTCCGCCGGACGCCTGCTGATCCCCTGGGAGTTGAGGCAGCTGGCGAAATTTGAAAAGCAGGTCTGGTTCATCGGCCAAGGCTCGCGTTTCGAGATCTGGTCGGACATCGGTTATTGGCAGCAACAAAATATTTTCGATGACATACGCGATCAGCCACTGCCGTCCGAACTCAAGGGTCTGACGCTGTGAGCGTCACTTCAGCGCATCGCGCCGTGCTGCTGCGGGAAGCGGTCGAGGCGCTCGCGGTCGCGCCATCCGGCATCTATGTGGACGCCACCTTCGGGCGTGGCGGGCATTCACGGGCCATCCTCGATCTGTTGGGCCGGGACGGGCGTCTGCTGGCGCTCGATCGTGATCCGCAGGCCATTGCCGAGGCGCGGCGAATCGAAGATCGGCGGTTCATGGCGCTGCATCGGCCATTTGCCGATCTGGCGGCGGCGGCGCGGGCATCCGGCTTCGTGGCGGTCGATGGCGTGCTGCTGGACGTCGGCGTGTCCTCACCGCAGATCGATGAGGGCGCGCGCGGGTTCAGTTTTCGTTTCGATGCGCCACTGGACATGCGCATGGATCCTACGCAGGGAGAGACTGCCGCGTCGTTTCTGGCGACGGCGGATTTGCGGAAACTCACAGAGGTAATCAGAAATTATGGCGAAGAACGGTTTGCTTTCCAGATTGCAAAGAAGATTGTGGCTGCTCGGAGCGAGCGGCCTCTTGCAAGCACCCAACAGCTCGCAACGCTTGTGCGCGAAACCGTGCGGACCCGTGAGCCCGGCCAGGATCCGGCGACGCGCACCTTTCAGGCTCTACGGATTCATGTCAATCAGGAACTCGAACAGCTTGCGCTAGCGTTGCCGCAGGCCGTGGACATGCTGAAAACGGGCGGCAGGCTGGTGGTGATCAGTTTCCATTCGCTCGAAGATCGCATCGTCAAGACTTTCATGCGTGAACAATCGGGTGACAGACTGCCCAAACGCCTGCCTCTGCGCGCCGCCGAGCTGCCGCTTCCGCTTTTGCGCCGGATCGGAAAGCCGGTGCGGGCCGGCGATGAGGAAGTGGCGGCCAACCCGCGCGCGCGAAGCGCGGTGATGCGCGTCGCCGAACGGCTGGCCGGCGCTCTGGAACGGAAGGCGGCTTGACATGGCGCGCCTGAACGTCTTGCTGCTGCTTGCGATCCTCATCTGCGCCCTGAGTCTGGTGACCTCCCAGCACAAGGCGCGCAAACTGTTCCAGGCGATGGATGCCGAGCAGGAACGCGCCCGTCAGTTCGACGTCGAGTTCGGACAACTGCAACTGGAGTTGTCGACCTGGGCCACGTCGCCGCGCATCGAGAAGATCGCGCGCGAAAGATTGAAGATGCGCGAGCCGGAAGCCTCCCGGGTCATCACCGTCCTGCCCGGAGACGAGCGATGAGGAACTTCAGCGGCGCGCGCGCGCATAAATTCGCCGAGAATCCGATCCTTGAGCTGCGTTTGCCGGCCTGGCGTTCGCGCCTGATGGCGCTCCTGATCCTGGCCTGTTTCGCGGTGCTGATCGGACGCTCGTTCTATTTACAGGTATTGAACGACGACTTCCTGCAAAAGAAGGGCGAATCGCGTTATCGCCGCGATCTCGAAATTTCCGCCTCGCGCGGCCGGATTTCCGACCGTAACGGGGACGTGCTGGCCGTGTCCACGCCGATGAAATCGATCTGGGCGATCCCGGCCGAGGCCCGCCTGACCCCGGAGCAGACGCGCCGGCTGGCCGATCTGCTCGAAATGGACGACAAGGAACTGACGCGCCGGCTGGCCAGCGACAAGACCTTCGTTTTCCTGAAGCGCCAGCTTCCGCCGGAAGCCGGCGACAAGGTGGCGGCCCTGAAGCTCCCCGGCATCGGCCAGGATCGCGAATACCGCCGCTACTACCCGACCGGCGAGATGACGGCGCACCTCGTCGGCTTCACCGGCGTCGATGACGAGGGGCTGGAAGGCGTCGAACTGGCGTTCCAGAGACAGCTTCTCGGCCACCCCGGCAGCCGCTCGGTCATCAAGGACATGCGTGGCCAGATCGTCGAAGACGTGGGTTCGATCCAGTTGCCGCGGGATGGCGAGGAGGTCCGTCTGGCGCTCGATTCGAGGATCCAGTACATCGCCTACAGCCAGCTCAAGCAGGCCGTCGAAGGTTTCAAGGCCAAGGCCGGCGCCGTGGTCGTGGTCGACACCCGGACCGGCGAAATCCTGGCGCTCGCCAACTGGCCGACCTACAACCCGAACAACCGCGAGCGCCTGACCGGCGCGCAGTTGCGCAACCGGGTATTCACCGACACCTACGAACCGGGATCGGTGATGAAACCCTTCACGGCGGCGCTGGCGCTGGACCTCGACAAGGTGCGCTTCGACACCGTGATCAACTGCGCTCCCGGCC